>JAFPYB010000188.1 GCA_017412405.1 Treponema sp.
AAAATTTGATTGAAGATTACAAGTCGTTTTTGAACAACGGCAAGACCGAGCGCGAGTGCGTGGCGACAATCATCGCCTGGGCAAAACAGGCCGGGTTCAAGAGCATTGATGAGACTGAGCGTCTGTGCGCCGGGGACAAAGTGTACGTTCAGAAGATGAACAAGGCGATAGCGCTGTTCGTCGTTGGCGAGGATAACATTGAGCGTGGCATGAACATTCTTGGCGCGCACATCGACTCTCCGCGTCTTGACGCAAAGCAGAACCCAGTGTACGAGAAGGATTTTGTCGTATACTTGAACACGCATTACTACGGCGGAATCAAGAAGTACCAGTGGGTCACGCTTCCCCTTGCCATCCACGGCGTTGTCTGCAAGAAGGATGGGACGGTGGTTCCCGTGTGCGTGGGCGAAAAGGACGATGACCCCGTGTTCGTCATCTCGGACATTCTGCCGCACTTGGCGCAGAAGCAGATGAAGGAGAGTGCCAGCGACTTCATTCCAGGCGAGAGCCTTGACGTGATTTTGGGAAGCGGATTGGCGAAAAAGTCTGATGATTCAGGCGAGAAGAATGACAAGAAGGGCGCAAAGGCACTGATTCTTGACATATTGCAGAAAACATACGGGATTGAGGAGGCTGATTTCGGCTCTGCGGAGCTTGAGATTGTTCCTGCGGGCAAGGCGCGGGACTTGGGCTTTGACCGCTCCCTCGTCCTTGCCTATGGTCAGGATGACAGAAGCTGTGCATACACGTCGGCCAGGGCGCTCATCGAATCGAAAGGCGAGAAGCGGACTGCCTGCTGCCTTTGCGTGGACAAGGAAGAGATAGGCTCCGTGGGTGCGACCGGCATGGCAAGCCACTTTTTTGAGAACACGGTTTCTGAGCTTGTCCTTCGGATGCTGCCGTCTTATTCGGAACTGTCCCTCAGACGGTGCCTTGCCAACTGCAATATGCTTTCAAGCGACGTGAATGCGGCATTCGACCCGATGAACGCCGATTTGTTCGACAAGGACAACGCGAGTTTCTTGGGGGGCGGAATCGTGTTCAACAAATACACAGGCTCTCGTGGAAAAAGCGGCGCGAGCGACGCGAACCCCGAGTTCATTGCCCGCCTCCGCAATTTGCTGGATGAGAATGACGTTGCGTACCAGATGGCGGAACTCGGCAAAGTCGATCAGGGCGGCGGCGGCACAATCGCGTATCTTGCGGCAAAGTATGGCATGAACGTGCTTGATGCGGGCGTTTCTGTCCTTTCCATGCACGCCCCCTGGGAAATCACGAGCCGCTTTGATGTGGAACAGGCGTACAGGGCGTACAAGGCTTTCCTGACGCTCTAGGCGGCTCGGGCGGTTTTTCAGCCCACCACATTGACAGGCTTTCCGTCAAGGAAAGCCTTTATGTTTTTCTGTGCTATTTGAATGAGCCGCTCCCGCGTTTCTTTTGGCGCCCATGCGATGTGAGGCGTGAGTATGCAGTTTGGCGCGGAGTAAAGCGGTGTTGTTGGAGACATCGGCTCTTCAAGAAGCACGTCCGTCCCATAGCCCGCAATCTTTTTTTCGTCCAGCGCGGTGCGCACGTCGCACTCGTTCACAAGGGCACCGCGAGCCGTGTTTATGAGGATTGCCGAGTTTTTCATGAGCGAAAGCGTCCTTGCATTCACGATTTCTTTTGTCTCGACCGTGAGCGGGGCATGGAGCGAAACAAAATCGCTTTTTGCGAAAAGCTCGTCCACGCCGACTGATTTTTCGTTTCCGGTGAACGATGTGGGCGAGTGGACGCTCACTAGCACGTTCATGGAAAACGCGTGCGCAATCTGCGCGACTTTTTGTCCGATGTTCCCGAACCCGAATATTCCCATTGTCTTTCCTGAAAGTTCCTTTAGCGGAGAAATCCAGTAGCAGAAATCTGGATTTTTTGACCAGTCCCCATGATGGACGGAATCCGAGTGTTTTTGGACATTGTTCGTGAAGGCGAGAATGAGCGCGAACACGTGCTGTGCCACCGCATCCGTGCTGTATGACGGAATGTTCGTCACTACGATGCCATGCTTTCTGCATGCGGCGGTGTCAATCACGTTGTAGCCTGTGGCAAGCACACCGATGTATTTGAGGGATGGGCATTGTCTGACAATTTCTTCCGTGATTTGGATTTTGTTGAGAAGAATCATGTCCGAGTCCCCGATTCGCTCCACGACTTTTTCCTTTGGTGTGCGGTCGTATACGACAAAATCGTCTGCAAGCTCTTCCAGCGGCTTCCAGCTCACGTCGCCGGGATTCAATGCGTGTCCATCAAGTACAGTAATTTTCATGAAAATCTCCTATCAGCGTTATCGTGCGTCGATGTTGTAGGTGAGCGTTTTTTCCTGCCCCAAAATGTTGGCGACGATGACCGTGACTGTGTTGTGGCCCTTCGGAAGGGAGAATTCCGCCACAAGCTGCTTGTTTTTGTCCGGGTACACTTCCTTGACCGGATGGTTCACCTTGCCGTTCGTGCAGATTTTTCCGTCCTTGGCAAGAAGTGTCTCGTAGGTGATTGAGTCCACGAGGGCGCCGTTCACATACACGGAGGTTTTGTACGGCATGGATGTTTCCTGCCGCTCGCGGTAGATTCGGTACGTTCCGGCATAGAATGTTTTTGTGGTCAGGAGGTTGTACGACACGCCGTTCTTGTTCATGAACTCAAGATTTTTTATTGTCAGCTCAAGCTCGCTCCCGATTCTCGGCATCAAGATACGCGGGTTTATGTAGTTCTGGTTCCGTGTGTCAACAACCTGGAACTCAAGGCACGCGTCCCCGGACTGCCAGCCAGAAAAGCCGGTTGTCCCCAGGAAACGCCCCTTTTGGATGTTCGTCTCTCCAGACAAGTTGTTCTGGACGCTTTCTTCCAGATTTCCGTACACCGTGAGCATATCGTTCTGGTGCTGGAGGATGACGGCGTTTCCCAGCGTGCTCTCAAAAAGCTCGTCATCGCCGTGTTCCGAGATGACGGCAAGAATCCGTCCTGCGTCCGACGCTTTTACCTCGTCGTTCTTGGAGAAAATTAGCGATGTGTTGATTGTCCCGCCGCGGAGCTGGCCGAAATATGCATAGAAAGAGTCCGCGAGAATGTCGCTCTGCGGCCAGTCGAATGAGCTTAGAGTCGATGCGAAGATGAACGCCGAAATAGTAAAAATAATTTTTTTCATATAATCCTACTTGTTTGTCACTGTCATTTTGCAGATTCTTGAGTCGCGCCCCACAAAGAGTGAGTCGTCTTTTACGGCGATGAATGCGCTGTCCGCCTCGAACGAGAACGAGCCGCGGAATATGTCGAACAGTTCCACTGCCGAAACTGTGTACGTTTTTTCGTTTTTGCTCAGGATGAACACGATTCCGTTCTGTTCAGATTCTTTTATTGAAAGGATGTGGCCTTTTATCGGAATCTGCGAGAATCGGTGCGTCTTTGTGTTCACGATTCCGATTCCGCCCTCGTAGTTGAAGTAGATGTAGTTCTCGTCGCGGCTGAATTTGACGAGAAGCTGTCTGTTGGAGTCGGAGCCAAGGTATTTGTGGAACACGACTTCCATGTAGCCGTTCACTTTTTCTGCAAGGATGAACCTCTGCTCGTCCTGCCCAGACACTGCCGCCACGTATTCGCCGTTGTTTGAGACTGCCGCCCCCAGAATGACCTTGTACGCGCTTCCCACCGGCTTGAATTCCTGGTCGATTTCGCCGTCCTCGGTGAACGAGATGATGTTTCCTTCGGCAAGTCCCACCACCGACCGTTTCTCTGAGGATGAGAACGCGGTTATGGGAGCGTAGCCCTCATAGGTCCACTGAATGGAGCCGTCGTCGCCCAGCTTTGAGAAGGACGAGCCGCCCGGCAAAAAGAGGAATTTCCTGTCCCCGGAAAAGTACGGAAATCCGTACCCGTTGATTTTGCCCAGCTCCTCGCCTTTGGGGTTGAAGAATGGCATTTGCGCAGAATCGGTGCCGTACATCACATACTGGCTGTCCGTGATGGAAGCCTTGTATGGAAACGTTTTGCTCATGAGAATCTTTCCGTTGTCCGTGAAATAGCCTAGGGTCTGCCCCAGCTTGAACGGGATTGCATTCTCGTACAGCTCTTCCGGAATTTCCTCGTCCTTGGAGAACGACGTGCGGGAGGAGTCGATTGCCCACACCGGTACAAAATGGATTTCCGTGTTCAGTGGATGAAAGGCGAAAATCATGTATAAAATCGAAAGAATTATGCACAGCACAATGATGTATTTTCGTTTGCTATTTTTCATAGAAAGAAAAGTATAATCGAAATATTTATTTTAGTCTGTATGGGTGAAAAATGTTTCTCGATTGTTCCTGTCGCAAAATAGTTCAAAAAATGTTCGGATTTTTGCAAATTTTCGCATTGGTTCGCATTACTTGACAATAAACCGTAAACTTTGCAAAATACTTCAATTATGGAAGATGATATTCTCACGATAGAAGAAGTTGCAAAATATTTGCGTGTTTCGGAGCGGACGGTCTATGATTGGGCGCAGAAAGGTGAAATTCCTGCGGGAAAAATCGGGACTGTCTGGCGGTTCAAGAAGGATGAGATTGAGCGTTGGGTGAACCAGCGGCTTTCGTCGAATACCCGTTCGGCCGAGCCGAACCAGCCGGTAAAAATCAAGAACATTCTTTCCCCTGAAAGAATCGTGTTCATAAACCATTCCACAAAGCGGGACGCAATCGTGCAGCTTGCTCAGAATCTTGCTACGGCTCCACAAATCAAGAACGAGAGCGAGCTTGTCACTGAAATCCTCAAGCGGGAGGAACTCATGTCAACTGCAATCGGGCGCGGAATCGCCATTCCCCATGTGCGCTTGTCTTCCGTCACGGATCTTGTGATGAGCGTTGGTGTTTGTCGGAACGACATCATCGACTTCCAGGCGATTGACGACACCCCTGTGCGCCTTTTGTTCATGATTGCCGCCGCATACAACCAACACTCGTACTACCTCCAGACGCTCAGTTTCTTCAGCTTGAAGCTCAAGGACAAGGCACTGCGCGAAAAAATCCTTTCTGCCACCACGGAAAGCGAAGTGTACGCCCTTCTCTCTGACGAGTAGGGGGTGTCAAAAACAGCGTGTTCCGAAAAACGTGTGCTTTTTTGCTTCATGTTTTTGGAACGCGCGGAATGTATGATACAAGTCGATTTTGTATGGGCGGCGGCTCCAATAATCTCGTGGTCGCCCATATCGATTTTTCCCTTTTTTTTCTTCTCATTTGTGATAGTATGTTTCTCATGCAGTTTTTTTCAAAAAAACGAAAATGTTTTTTTTCTTCAATAATATTGGCAAGTTTGTTCATTTTTTTCGGCTGCTCTCGGAACAAGGGTGTCTCTTCATTGAACGAGGAGAATTTGTTTTCGATTGAATACGGTAATTTTGAGGATGAGATAAACCTGTTCGACATCACGGCCGTTGGGTCTCTCAGCACATACATGACGATGCACAACGGTTTTTTCTACATCGCGAACGGTGAGTCAAAGAAAATTCTTGAGTTGAATTCATATGGCGATTTGTTGAATTTGTTCTACAACGACGAGGAGATGGAATCGCAGAAATTCGCAGACAAGAACATACGCAATTCTACAAAGAAGGCGATTTCTTATCCGTTCAACCAGATTGGACCTCTTGCCGTCGATTCCAGAAACTATCTGTATGTGTCGGACGTGCTTCCTGTGGAAAAGCACGAGCGGGACGAAAAACAGCGGCTTCTGCTGGATTTTGTCATACTCCGCTTTGACTCGGAGGGAAATTTCGTCGATTACATTGGGCAGCAGGGGCCTGGAGGCACACCGTTTCCGTTTGTGAAGAACATTTTTGTCACTAAGCTGAACGAGCTTGTTGTGCTATGCACGACAAACGACGGCCCTGTGGTGTACTGGTTCAACGAGAAGGGATTTTTGCTCTACAAGATTCCCATTACGCAGCAGACGATTCCAAGCCCCGGAAAGGACGAGGGCAATCCGTTGGACGGAAAGTATTATTCGTCTGTGGGGAATGTCGTGCCCGACTGGGTGAACCATCGGCTTTTTATTCATGTTGATTATTATCAGGATGCGGTTGATGCGGATTCCAAAATCTTGAATGGCGTGGACTACTCCATGTCGCTTTTGTACCAGCTCGACCTTGAGACCAAGCGGTACGAGGCTCCCCTTGAGATTCCGTCCTACGAGAACGTGGAGGTTGACGGCCTTGTAAAGGAAACTTACGAGATTCCCTACGATTTTCTTGGTGTCACGGACAGCGGATGGTTTTTCTTCATTGTGCCAGACGACAACGGATATTTGATTCAGATGGTGCAGCCCGACGGACAGCGTATTTTGAAGCGGTCCCTTTCGGTGGATCACGCCAAGAATGTGTATGCGTCCCTTTCTTTGAGCGAGAGCGGAATCATCAGCGGGCTTTTCATCCAGAGCGACAGCGCGAAGATAAAATGGTGGCGCACTGATTCTCTTATCTACTAGGACTGCTTTTTGCGGGCTGGGAGGAAAAAATGGATTTTTCCAATATGAGCGAGGGGCACGTTGACGGTGAGGAGTCAATGGTGTTCCACTACAACCGTGAGGAGCGCATAAAGAATGCGCCCCAGAGCGTGCAGGACTACTATGCAGGAAAGCTGGGGGCGTTCAAGCCGGGGCTGTTCCGTGCCCTTGTATCCACAAAAGGGAACAGGTTCATCTTCATGACTCTCGTTATCTGCTTTCTTCTCGTCATCTTTGTGGGCATTTTCGGCCCAAAGAAGAATGTGGACGTGCTTGCGGGGGTGCGGCTGGATTTGTCAGTGTTCGTCTATGCCGATTTTGGCGACAATGTGTATGTTGACCTAAAACTTGACCCGCCTGCAAAAAAAATGTTGGCAAACTACGAGCGGGAGATTCCTGTAAAGGTCACTTTTTCGGCGGTGAATGCGGAGGGGCAGATTGCCCAGAATGTCACAGTCGTGGATAAATACAACGGGAAGGAGCTGTTCGACGCGCGGGCAAAACGGCTTTCGGAAATCCGCGAGGAAAAGAAGAGGAACAAGCACGCGGCCGTGAAGGGCGGCGATTTTTTCAAGTCGGTGAAGACTTCTTTTGCCGACTATGATATAGTTTCTGTAAATGCGGAGGTTGAAATAAACGGAGAGGTGAAAACGGTCTCATCGCCTGTTAAAAATCTTACGTCACTTATCCGATAAATAGATTATGCTTCAATTTTATTTTTTGTCAGTTTTGTTGAATGCGCTCACCGGCATTGTCCTTGTGTTTGCCACTGATTTTTTGTCGAAAGATGCCGCAAAGAACTCGTACCCATCATCGGACGACGATTTCATGTTCGAGCCTGTTGACGACACCAAGTCTGATTCCGACAAGACGCAGTTTTTCGGGGATTCTTTTCTTGATGATATGACGTTCCGCCTCGTGCTTGGAATCCTCACTGCGTTCATGGGCTTCATGAAGCTTTTCGTTTCGCTGGGCGGCTCTTATCCTGTCCTTGACGACCTGCTTCCTGCGTTGGCGGGCATTGCAGGCGGTTTTCTCATATTGATTGAATATCTTGTCGTGAACCGGGACGACATCATTCTTCCTGACCCCATCGAAACTGTATGCACTAGTGGGCGGACTATCGTGGGCTATTGCTGCATTGGTGCGGCAGTCATCCACTTTGTCCTTCCGCGGCTTGTTTTTGTCTAGGATTTTTGCTGCCGATTGGCGGCGAGAGCGGAAAACGGGCTGTTGCAGGCCTGACGCTTTTCAGGCAGGCCTGTTCTTGCTGGGGGATTTTCCGCCGCTTTTTAGAACAGCGCGATTTTGTTGAGGGGCAGGTACTGGAGAATCACTTTTCCCAGTATCATGTCCTTCGTGATGCAGCCCCACAGACGCGAGTCTGCACATTCCATCCTGTTGTCGCCCAAAACGAAATATTCGTTCTCCCCAAGTGTTATTTTCTCTGTACTTGATTTTGCGCCCAGTTCGGAATCCCAAAGGGTGGGCGTTGAGGTAATCTGCACGTTGTATTTTTTCTTTGTAAGCTCGAATTCTGTCAAATAACGCTCGGCTCCTTTCGGCTGGATGTAGAGAACGTAGTGGTCAAGGTAGATTGTGTCTCCTGGGAGGGCAATGACGCGGCGCATTTGTGGGTAGCTTCCTCCGCGGGGGCTTTCCTCAAAGGGATACCACTGCTGGGCCGTGAGAAAGCGGCAGAACTGGTTTATGAAGCGGACTACAAGCACTTTCTTTTTCTGCGCGTGGGGCTGGATGAGCATTATGTCGCCGCGTTCGGGCGTTTTGAGGAAAGGCGATACGAACTGGACGCTGGAAGCCGGAACGTCTGGTGTCATGGAGACCGATTTTGTTCTCACAGGATACATCACGAACTGGGAGAAAATCGAGATTCCCACGAAGCACAGAAACACTATGCCGATGACTTTCATGACCTTGTAGAAAAATTCCCATTTGAGCTTGTTTGAAATCGCGTAAATATCTTTTGACATGCCTAAAGAATAGCAGAGTGGAGCGCAAAAGTCTATCTTGCTCGTCTAGCAAAATCGTTGGAGATGTGCGAAAATGGAGAGCATGGCTGGAAAATTAGGAATTATCGCATTGGAGTCTGCATTGAATGCGGGCGGGAAAATAGACAAAATCCTTTCGGAGTGGCGCGGCGGGGAGCATTTCATCATCGAGTCTGAATGTCCACGCTTTGGAAGCGGCGAGGCGAAGGGACTCATAAAAGAATCAATACGCGACCGCGACTTGTACATTCTTGTTGATGTTTGCAATTCCTCTGTCACCTACATGATGGATGGCGAGAAAAACAGGATGTCCCCGGACGACCACTTTCAGGATTTGAAGCGCATCATAGCGGCTTGCAACGGAAAGGCCGGGCGCATCACTGTAATCATGCCGTTCCTGTACGAAAGCCGCCAGCACCGCCGAGTCGTGCGCGAGTCGCTGGATTGCGCCGTCATGCTCCAGGAACTGTGGCACATGGGGGTCCATGAAATAATCACGTTCGATGCCCATGACCCGCGTATGCAGAGCGCCATTCCCCTCGGCGGCTTTGAGGATGTCTCTCCTGCGCTCCAGTTTACTCAGGCTCTCCTTGCCGAGTACGAGGATTTGCGCCTTGACAGCGACCACCTCATGTTCATTTCGCCGGACGAGGGGGCAACCCAGCGTGTTGTGTTCATGGCTTCAATTTTCGGCGTGAACATAGGGATGTTCTACAAGCGGCGGGACTACGCGCGCATTGAGAACGGCATGAACCCCATTGTGGCCCATGATTTTTGCGGCGAGTCCGTGGCCGGAAAAGATGTCATCGTCGTTGACGACATGATTTCATCGGGGGGCAGCATGATTGATGTGGCCCAGCAGCTCAAGGAGCGCGGCGCGCGGCGTGTGTTCATGTTCGCCACGTTCGGTCTGTTCACCAACGGATTCGAGAAATTCGACAGGGCGTATGAGGCGGGGCTGTTCGACAGGGTTTTCACCACGAACCTGATTTACCAGAAGCCCGCGCTCAAAGAAAAGCCGTGGTACTGCTCGGTTGGCATGAACCGCTATGTGGCGGCAATCATAGACACTCTCAACAAGGGCGAGAGTATGCGCGAGCTTATACGCCCCGCACATCGCATGAAGGAGATGATTGCGCTGTACAAGGGCGGGGCTTTCCAGGGCTGATTTGCGCTCGGTGGTTCGACTACGCTCACCAACCGTCGCGGTGCGATTTTCGCCGAAACCAGTGACAAACCGCCCGAATTGAAGTAAAACTAAAATGCTCTTCCATTGTGGAAGACGCAATATCTATGTTTATAGGAGAAATTCTATGAAAGCTATTCAAATATATAGGCGGGGGGGGTATTTTTAACAGCCTTCCTTCTCGTATCACTTCTTTTTAGCTTCAGCTCATGCTCGGGCGGGACGAGCTATGTGGGAACGGGCGGTTCGATAGACAAGAATCCTGAAAAAATAGCCGGCAGCATCAGC
>JAFPYB010000189.1 GCA_017412405.1 Treponema sp.
CAGACCATTCTTTCCAGCGTGGACGAAAAGACATTCGGCCTTGAAGACGGCGTGAACGAAAAAGTGAATTATCTTTTGGGCGCAGTTGAATCCCGCGTGTCGGAGCTTGAAGAAAGCGTGAACTCCCGCGTCGGCACTTTGAGCGAGAGCGTGGAAAGCCGCGTTTCAGGGCTTGAAGACGGCGTGAACGAGAAGGTGAGCGGCATCAGGAGCGCGGTGGAGAATTCTGTTTCAACCCTTCAGGCGGAAGTGAGCGAGAAAGTGACGGGACTTCACGGCTTTGTGGAGGAACGGGTCTCTGCCCTTGAAAACGACGTGAACGCTAAGGTTTCGGATTTGACCGAGAGCGTGACGGCGCGTGTGGGCGAGCTTGAGGAAACAGTCAATTCCCGCGTCGGCACTTTGAGCGAGAGCGTGGAAAGCCGCGTTTCAGGGCTTGAAGAAAACGTGGAGAAGAAGGTTCAGACCATTCTTTCCAGCGTGGACGAAAAGACGTTCGGTCTTGAAGACGGCGTGAACGACAAGGTTAATTATCTCCTGGGCGCGGTGGGAACGAAAGTCACCGAGCTTGAGGAAAACGTCAATTCCCGCGTCGGCACTTTGAGCGAGAGCGTGGAAGCGCGTGTTTCCGGGCTTGAAGACGGTGTGGACGAGAAGGTGACCGGCATTCGTGCGGCGGTGGAGAACTCCGTCACAACCCTTGAATCTGAGGTGGCGGCAAAAGTCGCCGAGCTGAACGAGTTCGTTGAGGGAAAAGTTTCGGGGCTTGAAGGAAGCGTGGAGGACAAAGTTCAGACCATCCTTTCAGGCGTGAACGAGCGCACGGAGAGCCTTGAATACAATGTGAACGAGCGCGTGGCAACATTGCAGGCCGGCGTTGACGAGCGCATGAACGGAATCGAAAATTCGGTGCAGTCGCGGATTACGGAGCTTGCTGATTCCATGAACGGACGTGTTTCTGAAATCAAGAACTCGGTGGAAGAGAAAGTTTCCAAACTTGAAGACGATGTGACCGGGCGTGTGGATGTGCTTACGGACAGTGTTGGCACAAAAGTGGCCGGCCTTGAGAACGATGTGGAGAACATTGTCCAGACAATTCTTTCCGGCGTGAACGACAAAACGTCCACATTCGAGAGCGGCATGAACGAGCGCATTGAGTCGGTGCAGGCAGACATTGTGGAGCGGGTCACGGCGTTCGAAAGCGGCATGAACGAGCGCATAGGCACGATTCAGGGAGATGTTGACGAGAAAGTGGCGGGCCTTGAAAGCAGTGTGGGAGGCAGAATCGAGAACATCCAGAACACTGTGGAGGAGCGTGTCTCGGCATTTGAGAGCGGAGTGAACGAGCGCATAGGCACGATTCAGGATGCAGTTGACTCAAAAGTGTCGTCCCTTGAAAGCGGAGTGGGCGAGCGCATAGAAACGATTCAGGACGATGTCGCCGAAAAAGTGTCGTCCTTTGAGGGCGGCATAAACGAGAAAATCGACGGATTCCGAAACGATGTGGAGGAGCGTGTCTCCACGTTTGAGCGGGACGTTACCGGACGCGTTGAGACAATAGACCGCAAGGTGGGCGAGAAACTCACCGAGTTCCAGACCTCAATGAATGAAAAAATCGGCGAGCTGCAGTCCGAGGTGACGCAGAACGTGACGGGTCTCCAGACCGACGTGCGGACAAAAATCTCCACGTTGCAGAACGGCGTTGAGCTTACCATGACGGAGCTTTCAGGCGGCGTTGACCAGAAAGTTTCAGGCATCGAGAATCTTGTGGATGCAAAAGTCCAGGCTATTTCCGAGCAGGTTGATTCGGCACTGGCGAAATTGCGCGGAAACCTCCACAACTCCGAGGAGGAGGCGGAGAGCATTTCGGGCAAAATCAGGCAGAATGTGAGCGACATCGTGAACGAGCTTGAGGAGAGCATCGGTGCGAAAGTGGGGCTTTTGGACTCCAACGTGAGCGACCGCGTGAATGCAATCGAAAACGACGTGCTTGCCAGAATCACGAGCATCCAGAACGACGTGACGGCACGCATGAGCGGAATCGACAGGAGCGTGAACACGACCATGAGCGAAATCCAGAAGAACCTGAACAATTCCAGCGAGACGGCTTCTTCCACGGCGGAGCGCATAAACGAGCTTGTCACCAGCTCCAATGACGATTTGCAGCATTTTAAGGAGGAGGCGAACGACAAAATCGCTTCCATAAACTCAACCCTTGCCGAGCTGAGCGAGAAGATTTCCAGCGCGTACAACACGAAGGAGACCGAGCTTTTGGACATGATTGAAAATCAGCTTGAATCCTACCGCGAGGGACTTGAATATAGATTCGCAAAATTGGAGCAGACCGGCGACGATGTTGAGAATCTTGAGCAGAACTTGCGTACTGCACTTGATTTGGCTAAACGCACGGTTCTTGAGGAATTCACCGATTTTTCCGAGAGCCAGAAGCGTGTTCACGATGAATTCAGGAATTCTGTGGAGAACGACACGAAGGACATTTCCCAGAAAATTGCGGCCCTTGAGGAAAACCTTGAGGCAATCAAGGAGCGGGCAAGCGACAACGTGAGCAGAACCCTTGCCGACTTTGAGAACTCCTTCGGCGACGACATCAAGCGGCGGAGCGAGGGAATCGACATTGCGCTGCGGGAATTCCAGGATACATATGCCGGACAGATTTCCGAGAAAACGTCGTTCATTGAGAATGCCCTTGCGAGCTTGCAGGAGAAATGCGACTCCACGATTGCGCAAAAAAATCAGGAGCTTTCCGACGCGCTTTCTGCGATTCAGTCCATGTACGACTCCACCATGTCCCAGAAGGCGGGGGAGCTTTCCCTTTCGCTTTCCCAGATGCAGGAAAAATACGACACGAGCTTGGCGGAAAAGAGCCGGGAGCTTTCCAGCGCACTTTCCCAGATGCAGGAAAAATACGATTCCAACTTGGAGGAAAAAGACCGTGCGCTTTCCCAGGTTCTGTCCGACATTCAGGAGAAGTACGACACGAGCTTGGCTGGAAAAATCCAGGAGCTTTCTTCTGCGCTTTCAGACGTTCAGTCCAGGTACAACTCGAGCCTTTCCGAGAAGGACGGGGAGCTTTCCCGTATGCTTTCCGAGATGCAGCAGAAGTTTGATTCAAGCCTGTCGGAAAAAGACGGGGAGCTTTCTCGGCTTCTTTCATCAATGAAGGAAAAATACGAGGCGAACTTGTCCGAGAAGAACGGGGAGCTTTCCGAGATGCTTTCTTCAATGCAGGAAAAATACGATGCCACGTTGAGCGACAAGAACGACGCGCTTTTGAGAATGCTTTCTTCAATGCAGGAAAAGTATGATTCGAGCTTGAATGAAAAGACGGACGAGCTTTCAAGGACGCTTTCAAGCATCAAGTCATCCTATGACGCGATGGTGCAGGAAAAGACGGCTGAACTTGAGGGCACTCTTTCTTCTCTCACCGAGCAGTACGGCTCTGCCATCGAGAACAAGAACACGGAGCTTTCCGATGCGCTTTCCCGCTTTGAGGAGACGTACACGGGAAAAATCCGCGAGAAGACGGCGGAAATCGAGAGCGCGATTTTTGAGCTTGAGCAGAAGTATTCAAGCGGAGTCGGCTCAAAATCGGCGGAACTTGACGAAGTGCTGGAGAACTTTGAGGAAATGTACTCGGGGCAGATTCGCGAGCTTAAGGAGCGGTTCGCGTCCACTCTCAGCGACAAGAACAGCGAGCTTTCACAGACGCTTTCAGAGCTTTCCGGGCGGTGCGCGCAGACAATCGCGGACAAGAACGCTGAGATTGACAGTGCGTTGAACTCATTCAACGAGAACTACTCAAGGCAGATAAGCGAAAAGGCATCAATCATTGAGAACGCGCTCCAGTCCCTTGAGGAGACTAGTTCCGACCGCATTTCCGACGCAATCAGGCAGAAGACGGCGGAAATCGAAAGTGCGGTCTCGTCCCTTGAGCAGCACTTCAACGAATCCTACGACGAGAAGGCGCGCAGCATGAGCGAGGCCCTTGACGGCATGGATTCCAAGTATTCGGCGCTTATCCAGCAGAAGAGCGATGAAATCAACGAGCGTCTTGGGCAAATTACAGGCCGCTTCCAGTCGGAGCTTTCCGATGCGGAGGAGAATTCCAACTCAATCATCGAGGCGCAGCTTGCTTCCTACAAGGCTCGCATACAGGAGCTGCTTGACGGTGCGCTTTCAGAAACCACGGGAAAGACGGACGAGCTTTTGCGCACGGTGAACGAGAAGAACGATGCGAACACGGCTCTTGTCCAAAAGCTCATGGAGGATTTTGAGGGCTGGAAGAGCCATGTGCGCGACGAATTCGTACAGATGAAGGGGTTGTATGAGAAGGAGCTTGGAAAAGCAAACGCCCAGGCGCAGGACAAAATCGCGCAAATCAAGGCGGACTTCATCGCCAATTTCGAGGATTTCCAGAGCCGCGCCCAAGAAAAGCAGTCTGGCATTCTCTCCAACATTTCTCTTCTCAGCACCCAGTTCGAGGACTCGATATCGGGCTACAGGAGCGAGAGCGAGCGCATAATCAGCGAGCAGAAACGCGCCCTTGACGACATGCTGGCACAGACGAAGGCCGAGATGAAGAATCAGCAGGAGATTTACGATTCGATTGTGATTGGAACACAGGAAAAAATCGAGGAGCAGAAGAAAATCTACGACGGATTCCTTGCCGAAACCCGCGACCGCATTGCTTCCCAGCAGAAAGTGTACGATGAAATCGACGACGAGGCAAAACGGCGGGCCGACGAAAACCTGCGCTCCTATGACATCAAGCTCTCCGATGCAAAGCGTGTACTGGACGACCAGCAGCGGAACTTTGACGACATTGTGCGCGATGCGCAGAAGCGCGTGGGCGACCAGAAGAAGTTCTATGAGGACATTGTTGCCGACAGCGAGAAAAAACTGTCCGACCAGGAGCGCAAGTACCGCGATATGAGCGATAGCGCGGAGCGGAAAATACGCGAGCTGAAGGGACAAATCCAGACCGCGAAGGAAGCCAACGAATCGGTGCAAAGCGAGACCCTCTCAAAGATGCAGGACGAGGCTGCCCGCGTGCAGAGCCATTTGGACGACTTGGACAAGAAAATCAAGGCGTTCGATTCTCAGGTGAAAGTCTACGAGACTGCGGAACAGCTCAAAAATCGCCTGGATTCGGAAATCGCGGGACTCAAAAAAGAACTTGCCGACGTGGACGGCTTCCGCACCAACGTGTCGGAGCTTGAAGAGAAGCTTGTGGCCATAAAATCTCTCGACGATGAGCTTGAAGAGAAGATGAAGAAGTTCAGCACGGAAAAAGGCCGTGTTGACGCGCTTGAACGCGACTTCAAGACTCTGGTGAATTTGAGCGACTCAATGGACAAGAAAATCCGCGACCTTACTTCCACGAACGACGATTTGCAGCGGATGGAGCTTACGGTGCGCAAGTTCCAGAACGACTTGGGCGAAATCTCGAACCGCTACGAGCGGCTTGAGACGAAGAGCGAGACAATCGACATGGTGTCAACCGAAGTTGACAAGACGTTCGACAGGCTCAAGGAGCTTGAGGCCCAGATAAAGGACGTGACGGGGCGGGCGGATGTGCTGCCCGAAGCGATTTCGGACGTGCAGGCAAAGATTGATTTCCTGAACGCGAACGCGGAAAAAATCAACGACGCTGTGGATAGAATCACGAACTTGAAGGAACTCATCGTTGAGACCGAGGCTGCAATCGACCGTGTAAAGAGCGACCGCGAGGGAATTGTCAGAAGCGAGTCTCGCCTGCGTGACCTTGCCCGGGAGATAGACGCAAAAGAGCTGACACTTTCACGGATGATGAACGGGGAGATGGTGTCCATGTCCGGCGACGGGCGCAGTAGTTCACGCCTGACACCGCAGGAGAAGGAGACGGTCCTTACGCTCAAGAGCAAGGGATGGCGAAACGCGGATATTGCGCGCAACATGAAAATCTCCGAAAGCGAAGTGGAGCTTATCATCGAAATGCAGGGCGGAATGTCGTAAGATTCTGTGGGCAAAAAAAAGCGGCTTCTGGCAGGGAGGCTTGGCAAAAATCATGGCGTGTTGCGTCTTGGATGTTTTGTCATGTCTCTGCCGAAAGCCGCTTTTTTTGCCACCGCATTTGTGGGAAGCGTTCTGCTGTCTTTCAATAGAACGATTCCCGCACTTTTTCCATCAGTTCCTTGTCCTTTGCCGACATCTTCACCTCGTTCTGGGGGTGGAAGCGCAGGTGGAAGTAGCCGTTGCGGTCCTCCTCCAGAACAGGGCAGAAATCCTCCACGCGCTGCTCGAACCTGAGCCAGCACTGGAGAAACACGAACTGCCCGCCGCGGGTGTACGAGTCCTTCTTTGCGATGGGGCTTTCAATCTCTACTTTGTGGATGAACGTGGTCTTGTCTCCTGCCGTCGTGTTCGCGTCGTTGACCGCCTTGAACAGCTTGTACGCCTTCATGAGGCTCTGCTCGTCCTCGTCAATCGACTTGCCGCGGCTGGAATTTTTCCCCAGTGCGACGAGGGGCGACTTGTAGACATTGTAGCTTCCTATGACGGCGAACTCATACCGCTCTTCCTGCCGGTTTATCTGCTCCTGGAGCACTTCGTCCCGGCTCGTCCTCTTGATTCTCTCAGGTTCCGCCTGGGTCTTGAAGCGGGCGAATTTCTTTGAAAAATTGTTGATTGCTTCCGAAACTTTCTGTGCCATATCGTCCTCCTAGTCTATACGCATTTCGCGCAAAAGCCGTATTTCCGCCGCATACTCCGCCACCGTCTCGTTCGGTGTCTCAAGAATGAACGGAAGGGAGCGCAGAGCGTCATGGTTTATGATTCGTTTGAATGATTCAAGCCCCAGCGAGCCATGCCCGATTTTCTCGTGCCTGTCCTTGTGGCTCTGGAACGGATTTTTTGAGTCGTTCAAATGCACTGCCTTTAGGCGTGAAAGACCTATGATTTTGTCGAATTGGGTGAGCACGCCGTCCAGATCCTTCACAATGTCGTAGCCCGCGTCGTAGGTGTGGCAGGTGTCAAAGCACACTCCAAGCCGGTCGCTCTTTTCAACGGAGTCGATTATTGCCTTCAGCTCCTCGAACCGGCTTCCCACCTCGCTTCCTTTGCCCGCCATCGTCTCAAGGAGAATCGTGGTTGTCTGGCCGTCCTTGATTGTGCTGTTGAGCATTTGGGAAATCTGCCTGATTCCCTCGCCGATTCCCTGCTTCATGTGGCTTCCCGGGTGGAAGTTGTAGTACTGGCCCGGAGTTGCCTCCATGCGCTCCAGGTCGTCGGCGAATGTGCTGCGCGCGAACTCCCGCACAGAATCCTTGTCCGAGCAGGCGTTGAGCGTGTAGGGCGCGTGGACGACGAGAGGGCCGAAGTTGTTCTCGGCCTTGAACGCATTGAGCGCGTCCGCATCTGCCTTGTCTATGGGCTTTGCCTGCCCGCCCCTGGGATTTCTCGTGAAGAACGCGAACGTGTTTGCGCCTGCCGACAGAGCCGTTTTCCCCATGTTCAAAAATCCGCCAGATGCGGAAAGATGCCAGCCGATGAAAAACATACCGCCTCCTATATCAACTTGGCGAATTTTTTCTCCAAGTCCTTGATGAGCTTGTACTCAAAAGAATCCACGAGGGCAATGTAGCTCGCCTCAATCACGTCCCCTGCCACTCCCATCGTTGCCCATGTGTCGTTTCCGTCGCTGGACTCAATCAAAACGCGCACTCTGGAAGCCGTTGCGCTCTTTCCGTCAAGGACACGCACCTTGTAGTCCGTGAGCCTGATTTGCGAGACCGCCGGATAGAACTCGACCAGAGCCTTCCTGAGGGCAACGTCCAGCGCATTCACAGGACCGTCGCCTTCCCCCGCCGTGATGACGGCCTTTCCCTCCACGTCAAGCTTTACCTGGGCGAACGCGCTCTGGTCGTCGGCAAAGCGTGGGAACTCGCCGCTCGTCTTGTAGTAATGCAGGTTGAAGAAAGGCTGGTATTTCCCGATGGACTTTCTGACCAAAATCTCAAAGCTCGCGTCCGCGCCTTCGAACTGGTAGCCATCATGCTCCAAGTCCTTCACCTTCTTCACGATTTCGGCGACTATGGGGCTTGATTTTGTTATGGACTTGTCGAATTTCTGCACCTTCTCGATAATCATGCTCCGACCGGCCACCTCGCTCATCAGGAACACGCGCTCGTTTCCCACGGCCTCGGGCGGAATGTGCTCGTAGGCGAAGGGGTTTTTTATCACTGCGTCAATGTGCATCCCTGCCTTGTGTGCGAACGCGCTTGCGCCGACGTAGGGCATTCCGCTCTCAAGGGCAATGTTGGTGATTTCCGCCACGCGCTTGCAGATTGGCGTGAGCGTCTTCATGTTCTCCTCCGGGATGCACGAGCAGTCCAATTTCAGCTGCAGGTCCGCTATTATCGTGGAAAGATTGGCGTTTCCGGTGCGCTCGCCGAACCCCAGGAGAACACCCTGGACGTGGGTTGCCCCCGCCTCCACTGCAAGAAGGGAGTTTGCCACCGCAAGCCCCGAATCGTTGTGGGTGTGGATGCCGACGCAAACTCCTGCGGAGTTTGCGTCAACGAGAATGCCTTTGGCATTCTCGCGGGAAGCGTCTTGGGGGCAGAAGCGGTTCACGACTGTCTTGGTGGCGTTGAAGCACTCCATTGGCATGGCACCGCCTTTCGTCTCGCAAAGGCACAGGCAGAAAGCACCGCCTTGTACGGCGGCATCGAGGGAGCGGAGGGCGTAGTCGGCATTCTCCTTGAACCCAGTGAAAAAATGCTCCGCGTCAAAAATGACTTTCTTTCCCTTTTGGACAAGGTACGCCACCGTGTCGCGAATCATCTCAAGATTCTCCTCCAGCGTGGCGTGCAGAATCTCCGTCACCTGGAAGTCCCAGGTCTTTCCGAAAATGCACACATAATCAGTCCCGGCGGAAAGCAGGCTCTGGAGATTCGCGTCCTCGGCGCAGGAAATGTCCTTGCGCCTCGTGGAGCCGAACGCCACCAGGGACGCATTCTTGAGGGAAAGCTTCTTCGCCTCCTGGAAAAACTCCATGTCCTTCGGGTTTGAGCCTGGGTTTCCAGCCTCAATGAACGAAATGCCAAGCTCGTCCAGCGCGCGCACAATGTTCAGCTTGTCCTGCACCGAGTATGAAATGCCCTCGCCCTGAGAGCCGTCACGCAGCGTGGAATCAAGTATCTGTATCTTTCTCATGTCATGTCTCCTAAAAATGAAGTTCCGGCAGATTCATCGGGGGCTACCGCCGCTTTGCGGCGGTCGGGCTTTGCGCGGTTCCGCTTTTCGCTCCATTCTTCCATTCGGTCATTGCATTCCCTCATTCCAGAACGCGCTTCGCGCGCCGCTCCAATCCCTAGCCCTCTGTCCCCACGGGTCTGTCCTAATCCACAAAGTAACGTGCCCTGCTTGATTTTGTCTCGAACACGTCAACCGCGTACAAAAACGCCCCGGATTCGCCTGATTTTTTGAGCGCGGGAATCTCCTCGACAATCGCGTCGAATATGAATTTGGCGATTCTCTCCGCGCTGGGGTTCTGCTTGAACACGTCGAAATCGTTCAGGTTCTTGTGGTCAAGCCTGCCACACACTGTCCTGAGCGTGTCCTTTAGCACGGAAAAGTCCATGAGCATTCCGCCCTCGTCGGTTTCCGTGCCGCGCACATGGGCATACACCTCGTAGTTGTGTCCGTGCAGATTCTCGCATTTGCCGTGGTAGTCGCGGAGGAAATGGGCCGCCGCAAAATCAGTGTTCACTCGAACTTCA
The DNA here is from genome assembly GCA_017412405.1 of Treponema sp. Classification (GTDB taxonomy): domain Bacteria; phylum Spirochaetota; class Spirochaetia; order Treponematales; family Treponemataceae; genus Treponema_D. The sequence continues at coordinate 9,783 of JAFPYB010000189.1, forward strand.
AACATTCTTCAAGTCTATCAGAAAACAAGAAGGAAAAAAAGTGTGGATTTTTTCTGGAATGTCCGATATACTGAATAAAGAAGCACGGCCACGGAGATTCGCCTATGGCGAACTTCTACGAGATTTTGCTTCGCAAAACTCGCGGGAAAATGCTAAGCCCCCGGTTGGTCTTCATGTTGGTTTTATAAACCGCTTAAGAAGACTTAGGCGGTTATTTTTTACTCCCTGCTGTTCTGCAGGAGAGCGCAATTACCAAGCCGGGCTGAAAATAGAGAAAAGGAAAGCTGAACTTGTTTCAGCATCTCGTCCAATGTGCTTTTTTGCCTGCCCCGTTTTCATATGAACGCCATGACCGCCAGCATGGCGGCTGTCTTTTTTGTGCGGGTTTGCCCCGAGCGGGCGGTTCTGCTGATAGTTACTTTTTTTTTTCTGTGTTATTATTAATAGTATGAAGAAAATCATAAAAAACGTAATTCTCGTATTTGCCGCAACATTGTTTGTTTCTTGTGAAAAAATTGAAAAACTCAATTATGCCGAATCAAAAAACTGGGCGTTCATGGAGCCTGGCGGCACGACAAAAAAAGCCGACGTGTTTTTCCTTGCCCCCGACGTGTTCATGAGCCCTGGAAAGCACAACATGAGCCTTGACTACAGCATGAACAAGACTTTCTTCACTTCCACGGTGAACATAACCAAGGGCATTTTCGACACCGATGCCCGCTTTTTCGCGCCATTCTACCGCGAGGTGGAGCTGTACGAGTATGTGGGGCTTTCGCAGAGTTCCTCCATCAACCACCAGAAATACATCGATATTGCCTATTCCGACGTGAAGGAGGCGTTTACCTACTACCTCAAGCACTTCAACGAGTACCGCCCCCTTGTCCTTGCAGGCTCCGCCCAGGGTGGCGATATGTGCCTGCGACTCATTCGGGACTTTGCCGACAATGACCATTTCAAGAAGATTTTCATTGCGTGCTATGCAATCGGTTCTGGAATGACGGAAGAGCAGGCAGAAAAATACCCCGAGCTGCATTTTGCCCAGGGCGAGACCGATACCGGTGTCATCATTTCGTACATGTGCGAGGCGGAGGACTTCACCGACCGCGTTCTGGTCAAGGACGACGGCAAAATCAAGTCCATAAACCCGCTCAACTGGAAGACAGACTCAACGCCCGCCCCAAAATCCATGAACAAAGGTTCGTGCTTTGCAAATTTTGACGGCGAGCTTACGAAAGAGGTCAAGCGTCTGACGGGATGCTACATCGACGAGAACCGTGGGACGCTCAAGGTTCCG
>JAFPYB010000020.1 GCA_017412405.1 Treponema sp.
AACTGATAATGCACCGATTTTTAATCTGATTCAAAAATCTCCGACAAAAAACTATCTCTATCACAACGAAAATGATAATTCCATCATTCAGATTAACGACGGCAAGAAGCATATCCTCGTTGGATTTATGCGGAAGAATTATTTTGACCATGTACACGAAAACTTGAAAGCCTTGGGGAACAGGTTCATTTTTTATTTTTATGCGACAGGAATAGAAAAGGAAAGCCAGCAGTTTGTCCGCTATCCAATGCATCCTAGTATTGATTCATGCACGGAAGTCATCTTGTTTACAGAGAAAAGAGACAAATTTATACGTGGAAAACTTGTGATGACTAAAAGCAGAAGATGCAAGATTGATGAGGTTACGGCAAATACTCTAGAAAGTAAATTGAAAAAACTTCAAGAAGCAGGACTAATTGTCCGTCATGAGGCAGATAAAAACGGCTGGTGGGAAGTAATCGAATCATGAAATCCCTCCCCGTAGTTGCCGCCCTCATCTTCCGTACCTCACCCCAAGGCACTCGCTCCGTCTTTGCAACCCAGCGCGGTTACGGCGAATGGAAGGGCTTTTGGGAATTCCCCGGCGGAAAAATCGAATCTGGCGAAATGCCCCAAGCCGCCCTTGCGCGTGAAATCCGCGAGGAGCTTGCCACCCAAATCAGCGTGGGGGAGAAAATCGCCACAATCGAATACGACTATCCGACCTTTCATCTTTCCATGGAGTGCTTTGCCTGCGAAATTGTTTCGGGCGACCTGGAGCTTTTGGAGCACGAGAACGCCGCCTGGCTCACGGCAGATAATCTGCATTCCGTTAAATGGTTGCCAGCTGATGAATTGATTTTGGACAAAATTGCGCTGCTTTTGCAGAGCAAAAATTTGTAGCAATCCTTCAGTCCTGTCCGTTCTCCGCGCAGGCCCGTATACCCAAAAAGACAATTTTCAGTAAAAATATATTGCATACAATATATTTTTGCCTTATACTATTCTTGAACAATGGTTCAGGAGGTTCGCATGAAAGAGTATGATGTTATTTTTATCGGAAGCGGACATGCTTGCTGGCATGGGGCTGTGATTTTGAAGTCTTTCGGAAAATCTGTCGCGCTGGTGGAGAGGGAGCTTTTGGGCGGCACTTGCACGAATTACGGTTGCGATGCGAAAATCCTCCTGGACTCGCCCTTTGAGCTTAAGGAGGCCCTTGACCGCTACAAGAACATGGGCCTTGCTTCCCCGGCCGAACTTGACTGGAAGAGCCTTATGCAGTACAAGAAGCAGGTTATCGCTGGGATGCAGCCCGCCATGCAGGGGCTTTTTGACCGTTTCGGCTTTGACCTTATCCGGGGCGAAGCTTCTTTTGTGGATGAGCACACCATTTCTGTCGCGGGGCAGGAGTACAAGGCCAAGTATTTTGTTATCGGCACCGGCCAGAACTATATTCCCCTGGACATTCCGGGAAAAGAATACTTCCACAACAGCCGGGATTTCCTTTCCCTGGACGAGGTTCCTGACCATGTCACTTTCGTGGGCGCGGGAATCATCTCCATGGAATTCGCTTCAATCGCGTTGAGCCTGGGCCGCAAGGTGGACATCATCACCTCCGGCAGCTCTGCCCTGAAAGCCTATCCACAGGAATATGTTGCAAAAATCGTGGAGAAAATGAAGACTCAGGGGGCTAATTTTATCTTCAACGCAGCCGTGGAAAAGCTTACCAAGAATGATGACGGCACTTATGTGCTTTACGGCTCGGAAAAATCAGGGAAAAAGATTGAAATCAGCACGGACTACATTCTGATTGCCGTGGGCAGAAAGGCGAATGTGGACGGTCTGAACCTGGACAAGCTGGGCATCGACTATTCTGACCGGGGAATTGTGGTTGACTCCCACCTGCGCACCGCTGTCCAGAACATTTACGCTTCCGGCGATGTCATCGACACAAAAATCCCCAAGCTCACTCCCACCGCGGAGTTTGACTCCAACTACATCGCCTTTGACATCGTGAACCCGGCGAATCCTGAGATTGCCTACCCGGTAGTGCCGAACCTTGTCTTCACCCTGCCCAGAATCGCTCAGGTGGGCGTGTCTGTTGCTGAGGCAAGGGCAAATCCCGACAAATACCGGGTGGAAGAGAGCGAATTCGCAAGACCATGTTCTGGCTCAACAAAAATGAGGCGGGCGCCCACATGACTTTCATCTTCGACAAGGAAAATCACCTTGCAGGCGCGGCCATTATGAGCGACGATGCGGGAGTCTACATCGACATGCTTACCATTATCATCGAGAAAAAGCTGGGAGCCGAGGACTTGGGCAAGATGATTTTCTCTTTCCCCACGCCCACCTACGGCTTAATCGGAACCCTTATCCCGCTTTTTCTGAAAAAATAGCTTTTTCTAAGCTGCTGGGGGCGCCTGCAGGGACTCCTCCCAGCTGGGGCCGGAACCTGCACCGCTCATGCTCTTTTGTGACGGCTGTTCCGCGTCCCCAGCTTTTGTGCTATACTTTCTTATCATGGCAAACGGCGAAGAAGACTTACGGGAAAAGAACAGGGACGCGCCTGTGCTTTCCCAAAAATACGATGACTGGCGGGTTCTGCAGGGCAGGGAAGACGCCCAGATGCTGCAGGAAAAGTCGGTGAGCTGGAAAAGCAGGAAGGACTGGAACGAGAAATACGACCGGGACTACGATGACTGATAAAATAAAATAGAGGTGAATCATGAACGAGACATTGAAGATTTTGGAAAGCCGACGCAGCTGTCGGAAATTTATTG
>JAFPYB010000021.1 GCA_017412405.1 Treponema sp.
CGGGAAAGGCGCGGAGCATGATTCCGACCAAAACCACGCGGAAGTGGGCGCAGAAATGGCGCGGAAAATGGGCGAGGACGCAAAGGTCATCAATGCGATTGCAGCCCACCACAACGACGTGGAGGCTTCCACGCTGGAAGCAGTCATTGTGCAGATTGCGGACGCAATCAGCGCGGCTCGTCCTGGCGCAAGGCGCGAGACGGTGGACAACTATGTAAAGCGTCTTGAGAACCTTGAAGAGACTGCGGAAAAGTTCCCGGGCGTTGAAAAAGCGTTCGCAATCCAGGCAGGACGCGAGCTTCGTATTCTTGTCAACAACGAGAAGATTGCCGACAACGAGGTAAAGGAGCTTGCCCAGAAAATTGCAAAGCAGATTGAGACAGACCTGCGCTACCCTGGACGAATACGGCTCACGATGATTCGAGAGACCCGCGTTGTTGAGTACGCACGGTAAATGATTTTTATTGGACCTGTTCGATATGTAATCGGGCAGGTCTTTTTTTTGCGCGCACAAAGTTTGTGGCAATGCTCCCAGCGCGTGTTTTTCATCGAACCAAAAAAAATGCCGAAGGCTTGCAAGGCATGGGGATTTTTTCATATTCCCCACTCCGCAGCCAACGGCAATCCGTCACTGGATATACCAATTATTTTATCGTGTAGATTAAGCCGTCGCTCCGCCCGAACACTTCCGGCGTGTACATACACTCGGCAAGGGCTGGAACAACAGGATACACACCGCGCCGCGCGGCACGGAACGTGAATTCAATCGTGCACGTTCCTTTCGGGAACCAATCCAAGAAGAACTGGGCTTCGTTGTCATACATCTTCGTGCTGCTGAAATACCAGCCACCATCAAAATCCACCTGGGCCTGGGTCCCCGCCGTCTTGAAGGTGGAATCCAGTATCTCGCCGCCTGATGGAATTGGAACACGGACTGCCGTGTATGACCTGTCCTTGTCCGAAGATATTTCCACACGCATCTTGTATGTTTTCCCTGATTCAAGAGCCATTATGAGATTGCCCGGTGGAACGGCATCGCCTGTCTTGTAGTCGTACACCGTTGCCGCCACCTTGAACCCTTCGTCCCTCGCCGACTGGATTTCCGACGGCAGTGCATAGCTCAGCGTAGCCGTGTAGTACAGCGTACCTTTTCCCTTTTTGGAGAAGTTGACATCAACCATCTCGTCCCGGGGAACGTTCTTGAGCGCGTCGGAAGAGAACTCCGCCGTCTTAGCGGCGCGTTTTGCGGTCAATCCCTTGAATTTTTCCTCAACAAGGGATTTCTTCATGACTTCGCACTTTGCAGAAAAATCAGTGGCCTCAAGATTCCGCGCCTTTATGAGAGCGCGCACCGCCTCAAGCACCCGGCTCGTGGTGGCAGTGCTCTCCCAATATCCGCCGTATGCCTGCTCCAAAAGAAGCGAGTTGAGAAGGAGATCCACCATGTTGTCCTTCGCGTCATATTCGGTGAAGAACTGCAGGATGACCGCCTTCTGGGCGGCGTAAGTCGAGTAGTACCGGCCGAATCCGCTTCCCATAGGCTGGGTAATATCCACCGTTCGGCTTGACGGACGCATGTACGAGCGGATGAGCGTATAGTACCCGTCCGCATTGGAAGCGACTGTGCCGCCCCTCTTGAGCCATGCAAGGCCCGCATATGCCGCCGCCATCAAATCGTTTTCTGCCATCGAGCTGATTTCGCGGAGTTCACCGTCCAAGCCATTGTCGCCCAAAAGGGAGAACACATAGCAGGCATAGGCCTTGAGCACCACGGACGATGAGGGAACGCAGTCGCGGATGTATTTTCTGAGCGCGTCAATGTCGATTGAAAGCTCCCGCGAGCTAAATCCGTTCTCCCTCGCCAGGGCATAAATATGGGCAATCCTCAGCGAAACAAAGAAATCGGACTGGCTGCCATCAGGCCAGTACGGGAAACCGCCGTCAGCGCGCTGCACCTTCTTCCATTTCTTGAAATAGGTCTTGATGACCTGCTTGGGGTTTGAAACCTCGCTCTCCATGCCCAAAGGCTTTATGTAGTCGGAGAAAATCACCAGCGGAAGAAGAGCCGCGGACTGCTGCTCCATGCAGCCATAGGGGTAATGGAACACATATTTGACAGCCTCGCCCAAAAGCCCCAGCTGGCTTGCGTCGAGCGACACGTCCACAGCACCAACGTCATCGTCGGCAAAGGACGGAATGATGATTTTTTCCGTCGCGCTGGAGTCGGTTGAACCTGAAAGTGTCGTTTTCTCCAGAATGTATGATTTTTCAATCTGGATTTTTGAGACGAGTTTTTCGTTCAGCACATCGGATTTTATCGTGTAGACAAGCTCCACGAATCCCGCCTGCTCTGCCGCCACGTCAAAGTACACGATGGACGTTCCGCCGCCCGCCACTTTAACTTTGCCCGAAGACGCGCCGTCGATGGACGCATTTCCCGCCACATCGAACAATCCGTCCTCGTTTTCCGCCGCCGCCGGCTGCCTGACCTGCACGCTCACGCTCACTTCATGGGCAACAGAATCAAGGTTCGTGAGGACAACGCCACATTCAGCAGTGTCGCGCTCGCGAAGCCGCCGCGGCTGAACGGCCTGCACGTTCACAGGATTCTGCGTGCCGAACTCCGATTCCTGCAAGGCCAGAAGCTCGTCCTTCACGCCGAAGGCCGTAATGCGGAACGTGGTGAGGTTGTCAGGCACCTTGAACGTGAACGAGACTTTTCCATTCTTGTCGGTGACAAGGAGCGGCTCAAAGAACGCCGTCGGCTTGAATTCCTTGCGCTCGGCGTCTCCGTCCTTCTCTTCGTCGGCATCGCCTCCCTGAAGATTCTTTATCGAATATGTGACAGGATCCATCAGATAATCACGGGAGTCGCCGCCGTAGCAATACAGCGGGAATCTGTACCGACTGTAGAAGAATTCTATCGGGTCGCTCACATGGTAATCGATGAGGTCAAGCACCGCGCGGTCGCACGCCATTGCTGTAAGCTCCGCGCCCTCAACAGGCTTTCCGCCCTTCGTGGCCGTGAGCGTGACCGTGGCTGTGTCCCCCGGCCTGTAGATTTTCTTGTCGGTCTCCACCTTAACGCTGAACGCCTTTACGCGGGGGTTGATGAATACGGGTGTCACGCCGTACACGCTTTTCGGCTTGTCAAGGTCAACCTCGCCGTAATTGTGCTTGGGCTCACCGTCACGCACCGTATACGTTGAAACGGACACATAGACGACAGGCACATAGTTCCGCGCGATTTTCACGTCAATCACGCTCGTCGGCTCGTCAATATGGCGGATTTCCTGCGAGAATATTCCCTCGCGCTCCACCGTGATGAGATAATCGCCTTTGGCAAGGGGGCTTTCCATGAGAATTGAAGCCGTATCGCCAGGATTGTACATATCGGAATCACAAGTCAGATTGATTGCAGACTCGTCGCCGCCCCAGACGGCACCGCTTCCCGTTACGTAGAAACTGTAGTCGGTGACGACGGCACGCCCCTTGGAATCCTTGCCCTCCACACGAAGCGTGTAGTAGCCTGCCTCTTTCGGCGTAACCTTGATTTTTCCTTCAGCGGCGAATTTTACAGTGCTGGTGTTCTCCACATCGACCTGCTGCTTGTACTGCGCGTACACGCTGCCGTCAACCGATTTCTGGTAATCGTACGTCCAATATTTGCGGGAAAGAGTGCAGCTCAACGATGAAGCCAGAAGCTTCTGGGAGAAATCGCTGTTTTTCATGATTGAGCCGTCCAACGCCACGGCAAGGAACGGAAGTTCCAGCTGCTTCCCCTTCTTTGCAAAGCCCTTCAAGTTCAACGGCTTTCCGACACCGATATAGAACTCGGCAGGATGCACGGTCTTCGTCGCCGAAGCGGAAATCCGCTGGTCGCTCGCGTCCGTCACGTAAGTCTCCACCCTGAATTCGTATGGAATCGGCTTGAGCAAACCGTTTGTCACGCATGAGAAGCTTGATTTTCCGCTGGAAGAAAGGACGCCTTCCTCCTCGCCCACCATTTTCCGCGAGTCATATACATCCTCGATTCCGAACTCGTAGTCCTTGAGCGCACGGTTTTCCGGGCTGAACCGCGTTCCAGAGCTGAACCAGGACGTTTCGTACTGCGCGTCCGCAAGGGCTCCGCCAGCAAGATAGGATGCCTTGAAGTCGGCAGTGATTGTGTCGCCTGCAATAGTGTCCTTTGAATCGATTCTCATCTCCGACTGGATTTTCAGCGGCTCAAAGTACGCCACCGTGAAATAGAGCGCCCGCCCCATATAGTCGTCAGATTTCTCGGTGTCAGTCCGCTTGTAGCGAATGCTGTACTCCCCAGGCTCCAAGTCGGCAGGAATGTCGAACGAGCCGTGGAAGCCGCCGGATGCGGACGTTTCGCCCACCGATGTACTGAACACGGTTGGATTCCTCCACTGGTATTTCTCCAAAGAAACCGTATACGGTCCCGTGTACGCGCTGTATGCGCCCATGTACAAGTCGCGGTCGATTCCCTTGAACGTGATTGTCTCCCCGGGCTTGTAAAGCCCGCGGTCAGAGAACATGAACGTGCAGTTCTGCGGCTTTACCACCTCGTAGAGCGGGTCCGGGTACACGTTGGAGCTCCAGGAGTTGTGTGTGGACGGAACGAACAAAACCTCGTCGTCCTCCGTCTTCACGCGGACAAACACCACGTCACGGGAATCATTATATTTCATGAAAAAATGTGTCGGATTGTACGGAATGACCGCACAGCCGTTGTCGTCCGTAGCGACGGCTTTCGACACACCGTTCAAGTCCTTGTTCTCGATAGTGACCGACGCCCCCTTCACAGCCTGGCCAGTGGAAAGGCTCCTGACAAGGACGACGGCCTTGTTCGCGCCGAGACGGGCAGTTGCCGCAAGGTCTGTCACCTGGACGTTCAGCGTGTTCCTGGTCGTGTCCAGCCTTTTTTCGCCAGAATATGAGAAGCCCACAGTCTCCACGACGGCTTCAAAATGCACGGTCCCCTTTCCGTTCGTGAGATACGGGTCAAGGTCAATCTCCTTGAAAAGCCGCACATTCGGCTGCGAAGCATCCAGCGGGATTCTCTCGCCGAAGGTCGCATCGCGGAATCCGTCCTTGAGCGGCTCATCCGTTTTTCCGACGCGGTAATAGCTCTTGTCCGTAATATTCATGTAATCCACAAGGAGCTTGTGGGGAAACTGGCTCTCCATGATTTTGTTCCCGTAGTCCAGGAACGACGCGCGCCCGTAGTAGTCCGTTCCAACGGCGGTGACAGTCACATCTTTTCCCAGCTGCGAGCCATAAATGTCCGTGATTGAACCGCTCATGACAATGCGGATGCGCTCGCCGGGCTTAACGGGGAGATTCTTGATTTTCACCGTTTTCCAGCCCACATAAATGTTCTGCTTCTCGATTGCCACATCAGGAGAAGAAAAAGCCGCAAGCGCGCTGCTGGAGGAAATCTCGTTGTTGAAGTTGAACTCATACTCGAATCCGTACCAGTTCGTGACCGGGGACGAGTTCCTAAGCACAAGCGGGGAAACAGTGCTGTATGATTTCGTGAAAGTTTTTCCGCTCTGCCTGTTTGTCACCGAGAAGCGGATGGTGGCGGCAGGAGGCAGATTGTTTTCGATGACGATGAAAAATCCCGTCGTCTTTGTGCCGTCGCTTGAAACGCGGGTGGCATTCCGCGCCTTCTTGAAATCGCCCTTCACTGTATAAGAAAGTTTCTCAAAGTTCGCGGTGACAGAAAGCTTGTCCCCCAACTCGGCTTCCGTCATGTAATAGTTAAGCGACAAATAGGCGTATTTCGCATCCTCCGGGGAATATTCGTCTTTTGAATACCAATACCACTCATCCTCTTCGCTTCCATCACGTACACCGCCCTCAACGCCGGCAATGTTCACGTCGGAAGCCTTCGTGAAAAACTCGGTCTTTCCCGTGAGCGCATCGCCGTTCAACGACAGGAGCGCATTGTTCACCGTGATTTTGTACGACACTGCGGGATTCATCTGTTCGCTAGCATCGAATGAAAGCACGTTGGTGTCAAGCCAGTGGTAGCTTCCCTTAAGCGCAGGCTCGATTTTCATGATTTTCGCGCCCTCGGCATCGATTTCGCCCTGATCCGCCAAAGCAGACAGTGCCTTCACCGGTTGGGAGAAACTCACGAAAAACTCCACCTTCTCAACTTCGCCAGGAATGTTCTCCATAGGCCCCCATGAGCTGACCTTGAATTCTTCCCGGGATTTTTTTGAGGACGACTTGTTCGTGCCGGACGATGAATCGGCGAACTTCACTTCGGCAACAGTCTTCTTGCCCAGCACGCCCTTGAGGAATTCCGCGATGGAAAGTCGTTTAGACTGATATTTTGTCTTGTACTTGTCAAGAGCCCTAAGCCCAGGAACTATGTTTTCCGACTTGCCGGAAGCCCCGGCATAATCCGTGCCGATACGCTCGGGCACCATCTCGTCCTCTGGAAGCTCCGGGGTGTAATCGAGATTGAACAAATTTCCGAACCCGGAAAATTTGTCATCCCCAAAAGATTCCATCAAGTCGGAAGACTCGACCCCCGAACCATCTTTTGCGCCAGATGCTTTTTTATCCTTGCATGAAGCAACCAAAAACATGCACGACACAGCAAAGAAAAGAGAATACCATTTTCTCATCGCCCAACAACGCTCCCATATATTCGGCGAAGCCGAAAAACAAGCCATTCTCTGACAGTTCTCGCCTCCGCCCATTTTTTTGCAATAACAAGGCGGCCTGTCAAAGTCGCCCCGAATTTTCAATTACCATAGATTCTATCAGAAAACTACAAGGTGTTATAGAGTTGTAGAATATGACGATGAGACTCGCGTTTTTTCCGTCGAGGCAACAAATACAAGAACGGTCGCGGTTGTTATGCCTTTATTTCCATAAACAAGCCGCCCTTATATTTTTCACACCATTTTTGTGTATAAAAACAGAACGGCAGATTATCAACTTACTAACCAGCCGCCGTTAGAGTTCAGGCTGCACTTCTTCCGTCGCCTTATTTCAAGAGGAACTGGTCGAATCCGCTCGCCCTTAAAATCTCCCGGACTTCATCACTCACGCCCGTCAGCTCAAAGTCCTGCTTATCTTCCACTTATCCTTAATCCAGCTGAAAAATCCGCCGCCAGAAACAAGCTCAAGCTCAATTTCATCTCCACTTTTCACAATCAACGTTGGCGGCTATAATTCTTCATATGGTTATCGCAAGCATTGATATGAAGGACGGACATGTTGTCCAACTCAAAAACGGAAAAGATTTGGTGATTCAGCGCGACGATGCTGATGAGCTTATTTCAGAATTCAACAAATATGGGGAAGTAGCCGTAATCGACCTTGACCAGGCTCTCCGAAACACGGACGAAAAAGGGAACACGAAGAACACGGAGCTTTTGAAATCTATTCTCCGACGCGGAAATGTTCGCGTTGGCGGCGGCATCCGCGATGTAAAAAAGGCGCGGGAGCTAATATCCTTAGGCGCGGAAAAAGTCATAGTCGGCTCTGCGGCATGGAACGCCAACGCCAAAGAAGGCGAGAGCATAATGAACACGGCGTTCCTGGAAGAGCTGGTCAAGGCAATAGGAAAGCAGCGCATCATCATCTCCGTGGATGCAATAAACGGAAAAATCGCCGTCAAAGGCTGGACCGAGACGGTGAACATTCCGCTCATCCAGGGTGCGAAGGAGGCCGAAAAGTACGCATCGGAGCTTTTGTTCACCTGCGTTGAGAAAGAAGGCTGCATGGAAGGGACGGACATGGAATCGTGCCGCGCCCTCAGGAACGCCGTCAAGTGCCGCGTTGTGGCCGCTGGCGGAGTGAACACGCTGGAGCAGATTACGGAGCTTGAGAAAATGGGCTGCGACGTGCAACTTGGCATGGCATTGTACACGGGAAAAGTGAGCCTCAAAGACGCGTTCCTCGGCTGCCTCAACTTCGATAAAGTCGGCGGAATGATTCCGGTCATCGCACAGAGCGTTGAGGGAGAAGTCCTCATGCTCGGCTACGCAAACAAGGAAGCATTCAAAAAATCATTTGATACAGGAAAACTCACATTCTTCTCGCGCACGCGGAACACGCTCTGGACAAAAGGCGAGACTAGCGGCCACTACCTTGAAATCGTGAAAATGCGCGTTGACTGCGACCGCGACACAGTGCTCGCCACCGTAATCCCTCACGGCGGCGTGTGCCACACAGGAAGCTTCACCTGCTTCTCGTCCGAGCCTGACGAAAAATCATCCCTTGAGCGGCTGTACAAAGTTATAGCAGAGCGATTCGCAAATCCGCGCCCGGGAAGCTATACCGCAACGCTGGACGCAAAGCGCGTGCGGGAGAAAGTCATGGAGGAGGCGGAAGAACTTACCGACGATGCGGAAAGCCGCGACGACATAATTTGGGAAGCCGCGGATTTGCTCTACTTTGTGAGCGTTCTCATGTACAAGGAAGGCGTAAGCTGGAAGGACGTGCTTGACGAGCTGGACAGAAGGCACAAAGAAAAATAAGCCCTGCCCCACCTATAGATATGAAAGCAATTGCCACTGCATAGCTAAGCGTTATGCCAGCGGCAATTGCTTTATAAAAACTCCGGCCATGATATATAAAAAATGTTGTAAATTCTGACAGAAAAATGGGGAATTAATCTTTACAAGTTAGCGGCGAGTAAAA
>JAFPYB010000190.1 GCA_017412405.1 Treponema sp.
GACGGCGAAGCCGGCAAAACTCACGAGGTGAGTTTTGAGCGAGTCTCGGAAAAATCTGTGATTTTTCCGCGGAAGTGGGCGACGGCGAAGCCGGCAAAACTCACGAGGTGAGTTTTGAGCGAGTCTCGGAAAAATCTGTGATTTTTCCGCGGAAGTGGGCGACGGCGAAGCCGGCAAAAACCACGAGGTGGTTTTTGAGCGAGTCTCGGAAAAATCTGTGATTTTTCCGCGGAAGTGAGCGACGGCGAAGCCGGGAAAACTCACGGTATGGGGCTTCCCCGCCTGTCGGCGGGTCGGGCTTTGCGCACTTTCGCGCCAATGCGCTCCATTCACGGTTGGTTCGCTACGCTCGCCACCCGAGAACGCCTTTGGCGGTGCTCCAATCCCTAAGCCGATTTGACGGATTGCGGGAAAAAAATATGTACAAATAGGAGTTTTTGAAATGTCTGGAGAAATAAAATTATCGAATATAACGAAAATCTTTGGCGGCGGCGAGGAGGAAAAAGTCGTCGCCTTGAACGGAGTGGACTTCACGATTCCTGCTGGAAGTTTCGTCTCGCTCATAGGACCTTCTGGCTGCGGAAAGACCACGCTCCTGCGCTGCATTGCGGGGCTTGAGTCGCCCACGTCTGGCTTTGTCTCCGTTGACGGCGCAAAAATCACAAAGCCGGGGAGCGACAGGGGGTTTGCGTTCCAGCAGGCGAACTTGTTCCCGTGGCTCACAATCCGCGAGAACGTGGCGTTCGGGCTAAAGGCGCGACACATCTACCGCGAGCGAAAGCAGGACGTGGACTTGTTCATCAATCTTGTGGGCTTGAAGGGTTTTGAGAAGTCTTTCCCCCACCAGCTTTCAGGCGGCATGAACCAGAGGGCGAGCCTTGCCCGGGCGCTCGTGGGACATCCCAAAATCCTGCTCCTTGACGAGCCGCTTGGTGCGCTGGATGCGTTCACGCGCATGACAATGCAGGACGAAATCCTGCGCCTAAAGCGCGAGCACGACACCACGATGGTCATGGTCACTCATGACGTTGACGAGGCCGTGTACCTGAGCGATTATGTGGTCGTCATGTCACCGCGCCCGGCAAAGGTGGAGAAAATCATCCCCATTGAGATTCGCCATCCCCGCGCCCGCGGACAGGACATCTTCCTCAAGTACCGCACCGAAATCCTTGAAATTTTGGACTATGCGGGAAAAGTGCAGGAAGTGGAGTATGCGATATAAAATTTTTTTTGGAGGTATATATATGAAAAAATCACTTTTAATTGCCGGGGCAGCCCTTGCGATTGCCTCGCTCTCGTTCACAGCCTGCAATAAAAAGGCTGCAAAGGCTTCTGAAAGTCAGAAAGTCGTGAGAATCAATTTTCAGACAGGAAACCTTTGCGGAGCTCCTGTTCATGTAGCCTGGAAGATGGGCTTTTTTGACGAGGAACTTGCCAAAATCGGTCAGAAAGCAGAGTTCGTTCAGGTTGTTGAGGGTGGTGCGACTCTCGGAGAGATGATTGCCTCAGGCAAAGTCGATGCGGGCTACGGCTTGTACGCCACCCAGCTTCAGGCAATGGAGAACGGTCTTCCAATTTCGTACACTTCTGGTATTCACATCGGCTGCACGAAGTATTATGTCCGAGGCGACAGTCCGATTAACTCTGTTGCGGACTTGCGGGGAAAGAAAATCGGCGTTCCTGGGCTTGCCGACTCAAGCGTGATGAACCTCAAGAGAAAGCTCATGGATGAGGGGATTGGCGTGACGGCTGAGAACAACGAGGTGGAGTTCGTGGCTTATTCTTCGGCTGATTTGGCGATTGCGCTGAACAACGGAGCGGTTGACGTAATCGGGGCGCATGACCCTGTTGCCACGAAGGGCGAACTTGCCTACGGATTCAAGAAAATCCTCGACACGGGAACAGATGAGAAGTTCGTCAAGGAGTACTGCTGCCAGCAGTTCGTGACACACAAGCTCCTGAAAGAAAACCCCGAGGGGGCGGCGGCAGTCACCCGCGCATTGCAGAAAGCCAGTGCGTTCGTTGAGGCACAGCCACGGGAGGCGGCACAGCTTCAGATTGAAAACGACCTTGTTGCAGGCGATTTGGATTTCAACGCGAAATTGCTTGACGAGCTGAATTTTATTCCAAGCACTTCTCTCGGGAAAAAGACGTTCGAGGATGCCGCCCGTCAGCTCCAGAAGGCGGGAATCTTAAAGGTCACGACCGACATCGACAAATTTGTTGAAAAAGGCTATGTCAAGCTTCCTGGCGTTCCAGATGGCTACACTTATGACAGTGCCACAAAGACGTATTCTGAAATCAATGGGGCGCGATTGTAGCGTTGGGGCAATTCCGGGGAAAAATCGAACTTTCCCCGGAATTTTTCTTTCTATACTTGATTTTCAGAAATCTTCTGGTTATGGTGACCAAAGGCGAAATCATCAGAGACCAAAAGAATATGACTAAAAAATAAAATTCTTTTGGGACGAACAAAAATAGCAAAATATTCGCGCAGGAAGAATTTTTTTATTAGGTATATTCGTGCGAAAAGAACAAAAATGGTAAATTGTTCGTCTAGAAAGAATATTTTATAAATTTTATTCTTGCCAGACGAACATTTTGGTTTTATAACCGTTCTGCGGGGCTGTTTAAAAAGTTCATCTAGCTGTGTCATTCCGAACTCGTTTCGGAATCTCAACGCTGCAGATAGCGTAGATGCTGAAACAAGTTCAGCATGACACTTGCTTCTGGGACAGCCCCGTGAACTTCGCTTTTGGCATTCCAAAAGTGCGATTCCTCCACTCGCTTGCGCTCGGTCGGAATGACAGTCGTTTTCAAAACTCGACATTTGGGCTA
>JAFPYB010000022.1 GCA_017412405.1 Treponema sp.
GCTGCCGTGAGCATGGTTTTGACAACTTGGTCGTCGTCCAGGATTGCCGCCTTGAAAAGCCCGCCGTCCTTCTTGTCCGACTGCTCGTCGAAAGAAAACCGCGTTCCCACCATGCCGTCGTCCACATCCATGGTGGAAGTGAGGATTTTGTCGGAAATGAGGTTCTGCATCTCGTTGCCGCTGGAGGGCTTGGATTCAGGTCCCATGAGGGAGCCTAGCACCGCCGAGAGGCTTGATGCGACTTCGATTCCGTTGTATTCGGGGTGGCCGTCAATCAAGTCCTTGACGATTTGGCTCATGGAAAGCACCTTGATGTTCCTTCTGCGGATGCGGGAGTCGGCTATGATGTTCGAGAACAAAAGCTCCAGGTTCGTTCCGTCGATGAACGAGAGGTCAAGGTCTGTCATCATCAAGATGAGCTTTGGGTCCTTGATGCCCGTCTTGTCGATAAGCTCGGAGAGCTTGTAGCGGATGAGCATGATTTTTTCCCGGTTCAGTCCCATGGCGATTTCGATGAAGATGAGCTTTCCGTTCAAGTGTATGTCCAGGACGCAGGGGGTGATGTCCATGGAAAAATCGAGCTTGAGTATTTTTCCGATTGACTCAAAGAACACGTCGAATTTGATTGGCTTGGAAAAATATTTGAAGACGCCGTACTGCACAAGCTCCGCAACTTCGTCTTTGTTCATGACGGGACCGCAGACAATCATGGGGATGCGCTTTGCGTTTATGTCGTTCTTCTTCTTCTCTAGGAATTCTTCCAAGTCTTGAATCGAATTGTTGATATCGAGAATGACGAGGTCGGGGAGTATTGAAAGCAGCTTTGTCACTCCGTCTCTGTGTCCGTTTGCAAATTCGACGCCTACATTTTCAGTGTCCAGCTTTGATTTTATGAAATCTCTGAAAATGGGGGATGCATCGATGATAAGAACTTGTTTCATACTTCAATTATCGGATATTATTAAAAAACTTGAAATAGTAAATTTCCTAAAAATGTAGAGATTTTGGAGTTTTTTATGAAAAAGACAGCTGTTTTTTTGGCTCCCGGCTTTGAGGAGATTGAGGCCCTTACGCCTGTTGATTATCTTAGGCGAGCCGGCCTTGAGGTGACGACGGTTTCCGTTCCGGAAGCTGGTTCCGAGGAAATGTCGTATGCGGTGCAGGGAAGCCACAAAATTCCCGTGTTTGCCGACACGACCCTTGTTGAGTATCTTGATGAGATTGGGGAGGAGCTTCCGGACGCAATTTTCTTTCCGGGCGGGCTTCCTGGGGCCACGAACCTTGCCGCCAGCGATGATTTGCGCGAGCTTGTCACCCGCATGGCGGATGCGGGCAGAATCGTCTCCGCCGTGTGCGCAAGCCCCGCTGTTGTCCTTTCGCGCTCCGGCATTCTTGCGGGAAAAAAATGGACTTGCTATCCTGGCATGAACGAGCAGCTCGCCGATTATTGCGGAGGCGCACAGAACGCGCGGAAGCTCACGGAAGGTTCTGTCCATGTGCCTGACGTTCCCTTCGTGTTCGACAAGAATCTTTTGACCGGGCGCGGGCCTGGAACTGCCGAACAGTTCTCCATGAAGCTGGTGGAGCTTCTCGCAGGGGCAGAGACCGCAAAACGTATCCACGACGGCTCGTGCCAGCGGTAGGCGGTTTTGTGAAGAATGCGCGACGGTTTTTCGGCAACACGCCAAAGAAGAAAAGAAATTCTTTCAACTTGCCGATAATTACGATAAAATCTAAAGTGGACACTGAAAAATCAAGGGGCTGGCCTAGAAGTAAGTGCCATGCTGAATTTGTTTCAGCATCTACGCTGTCTGCAGCGTTGAGATTCCGAAACGAGTTCGGAATGACACGGCTAACTGAACTTTTTAGACAGCCCCTACTTTGAAAGGCGATGTTTTAAACCGCGCTGTTTTAGCGGTTTAAAACTCGTTGACCTGAGCGGAAACAGGGGTTCCGAACAGGTCTATTCTCAAGGAGATTTGTTCAGGGCTTCCCCTTATCAGGAATAATTATGATTAAAAGAGCGTTTTTATCGGTTTCAATATCTTTGGTTTTTTTGGCATCGTCTTTTTCGCAGGCGACTCCCGCAAAATCAGCCTCGGTGGCCAACAGGCGCACGGCAATCCGTTACCTGAAGCTTGCCGAGCAGTACATAAACGAGAAATCCATCCGCGAGGCCGACTCCAACATTGAGCTGGGGCTTGCCTACGACGAATCCATTCCCGATTTGTGGTACTACAAGGCCCTGTCGGAATCCCTCAAGGATTCCCCAAAGTCTCAGATTGTTCCCCTCGTGGAGCGTTCCCTCCAGCTGGGCAAGTGGGCGCAGGCAAACAGGGATGCGGCGCGGGTTTTGTATGCCGATTTGTTGTGCGACACGCTCCGCTTTGAGGAGTCCCTTCAAGTGCTGGACGAAAAACCGCTCATCTATTCTTCCGATGCTGAGTTCATCCGAATCAAGGACTACTACGGGCAGGGAACGCCGTCCTCGCTGCGGGACGCGCGCAATCGCGTGAACGTGGCCCGCAAGGTCTATCCTGAGGATGCCCGCTTTGCGCTCTTGTTCTTCAAGCACGAGTACGCGCGCATGGCAAAGAGCGAGCCTGTTTCCGACGATGTGCGGATGCTCGCCTCGAAGTTCGTTCAGGCTGTTGATTTTTACAAGAATCCCTCTGACGAGCTTTGTCTGTACGCGGCAATTTTTTCAGAAGGCGAGGAAAAGGAGCGCAAGCTCAAGAAATTCCAGGCGGAGGAAAGACGCGCCCCGCTTTTTGCCCAGATTGCCCTTGAAGAAGGCATCATAAATGATTTTGAGGCTTTGGATTTTTTCTATAATTTTTCCAACTCAATCATCGACCTTGCGGTGGTGGAGCCGTTCGTCAAGGCTGTGAAGGACGAGAATGCCAAGAAAGAGCTTTCCGAGTATTTCAACTCCTACGACGGCGTTATTTCCATGGACACCGACGGAGACTTGAACGCGAACATCATCGTCAAGTACAAGCGGGGGCGCACGGAGGCAATGGCATACGACCGAAACCAGGACGGAACGCTGGACTGGATTTGCGAGTGCGATTTCGGCTCGCCCACCAAGCTCCATATGGCAAAGGACAGCCTTGACCTTACATATGTGAACTGGCCGGACGTGTACAAGGCGGTCTACAACCTTGATTCCAACCACTCGAACCTGGTCTTCAACCTTGTGGCGGAGAACGTGGCTTATTCGCCTTTCGCAATCGACTACGACGACGTGCTGAAGAACGAGCTTGACGTTGAGTTCTACTTGCCGCTTCTCATCGACGATGATGTGATAACGCGCTCCGATTTCATCAAGGCAGCCTCTTCATACGAGCTTCCTGCCCGTGAGCGGGAGAAGGCCGTGGTCAAGGTGAGCCTGCTTGACGGCGTTGTGCAGGGGGCAAAATACTACGAGGGCGAGCGGCTCTACGCGTTTGCGGAATTTGAGAACGGGCGGCCCATCCATCGCTTTGTTGACAAGGACAACGACGGATTCTTTGAGACCACGGAGCTGTACGGCTTCACGTCGAACAAGGACGAGAAATTCCTGTCCGATTCCGATGAGCTTCAAATCATCTCGAATCTGTACGGTCAGCCGTCACGGAGCGATGGAATCTACTTGAAGATGATTCAGGTTGACATCAATTGCGATACCATTCCCGAGTTTATAGAAGAATACACTGTGGGAATGGGAAAAATCTCCTCCTGGGATTTTGATTACGACGGAAGCTGGGACGTTCAGTATGTGCGCCATGGTGACGACGGGTCAAAAATTGTCAGGGAGGAGGCGAAATTCCACCAGCCGTTTACGAACGAGGTGGTCACGGTGAACATGGAGAACGAAAAGCCGATTTATGTGACGTGCGGCGAGCGCAGGCTCTTGGTTGCACCTGGAAAGAACGAGTCGTTCTATTGGGTTGCGGAGTTTGGCGACGAGGTTGATGAAGAAAACATCATAAAAAATGTTAACCAAATCAAGTCCCAGGGTGTTTGTATAATTGTCACCTCAGGCGAGGAACGTTTCCTTGCAATCCGTGTCGGAAAACAGATTTTTGGAGAAAAACTCCCGCCCACCCAAGTCCCTGAGCAGGACAAAAATCAAGGTGGCGTGGAACAAAATAAATGATGATGAAAGATGGTGCTGATTTTTTGAGTGTTGCCCTCAAGGCGGCCGTGGCGGCTGCTTGTGCGGCATTTGTTGTGTCGTGTTCTTCCATAAAAGAGCCTGATTCCGTGTATGAAGAGCCTGACTATACTGCCGAGGATGTGCGCAGGGAAGAGATAAAGCGAATCGACGAGATGCTTGAGAAAAACCCCGTGCAGGCGTTGTGGCGGGCGACTCTTTTGGGGGATGCTGGCACAGTTTCAAAATGCGAGTCGGCTGTTGTCGATAAGTACAACGAGGAGCTTGAAAAGGAGAACTACTACACCGCAAAAAATCTCTACAAGTCGCTGGCTTCGGTTTCATCAAAAAAACTGTCCTCCCTTTCAAAAAATTACGATGAATTGGACAAGCTCTGCACTGAGCGTGTCCCCGGTCTCAAAAAAATAAATTCCAGTCTGCAGAAAGTGTCGGGCTACATAAACGGAACGGTAACAATCTGGGTTGACAAGGGACTTGCCGTCAAGAACGGGCTTGGGTACGCGGATCGAGTCATCGGTTCGGGCTTTTTCATTTCCAAGGACGGGTACATCATCACGAACAACCACGTCATTGCGGACGTTGTTGACACAAAGAGCAAGTCATACGCAAAGCTGTTCATCAAGCTGGCTGAGGATTCCGACACGCGCATTCCGGCTAAGGTCATTGGCTGGGATCCCGTCATTGACCTTGCGCTCCTGAAGACGGAAGTTGACGCGCCCTTCATTTTCAATCTCGGCTCCTCCGAGGACTTGGACGTGGGCGACAAGATTTATTGTATCGGCTCGCCTGTGGGGCTTGAGCGCACGCTTACCAGCGGTATTGTGAGCGCCACGGACAGAAAGCTCTTCTCGTTGGGCGACGTGATGCAGATTGACGCTGCCGTGAACTCGGGAAACTCTGGCGGACCTTGCATCGACTCCAACGGAAACGTGCAGGCCATTGTTTTTGCGGGAATGCTCCAGTACGAGGGACTTAATTTCGCGATTCCTGTTGAATTTCTCAAGGGAGAGCTGCCGGCCCTTTATTCTGGCGGAAAGCTCAATCACCCGTGGATTGGCTGTTTTGGTCACACTAAGCGCGCGCTGGGAAAAGACAGCGGGCTTGAGCTGCAGTATGTGCTTCCTGGCGGAAGCGCGAGCCGGGCCGGAATGAAGGCGGGGGATGTAATTGTGGCAGTTGACGGACAGCGGGTGAAGACGCTTGAGGACGTGCAGAACATTCTCATAAAGGAGACTGCGAAGACAATCATTCCAGTGACGTACAGGACTGAGAGCGACGAGGAAAAGACGTGCGCGGTCTATCTTTCCGTCCGTCCAGAGAATCCGGGCTACACTGTCTATTCAAGCGACATCATTGCAAATTCCTTTGTCCCGATTTTTGGCATGAAGCTCATCCATGCTTCCACGTCGAGCCGAAACAAGTACACGATTTCATCTCTTATCAGAGGCTCCATTGCCGACGAGTCTGGATTTTCGGAGAATGATTCAATCGAAATCAGGAAAGTGTCGTTCGACAACGATAATTCCGTCCTGTACGCGGAAGTGTACACCAAGAACAGAAAGAAGGGCTATCTCGACGTTGTTATGGCAATCGGCGCAAAGCTGGACAGCCCGTATTATTTTTAGGTTAAATGCAGGGGTTCGCTTTTTTGTTTGACCTGATAAAACTCGTCATTTTATCTTTTCAGTGTTTTTCATAGGAGCATTTTCATGGAGTTTGAAGAAAAAATCATCTCGTACCCGCCGGTGCATCCGGGTACTGACAGGACGTTCATCCGCTTTTATTCTGGGCGCATCGACATGGACGCGATTTTTTATGGCGGTGAGAGCGAAGGCCGCCCCCAGCGCATTTTTGTCACCGATACCTTGGTGGCTTCTTTGGAGGCAATGCGTCCGTTCATAGAAAACTTCCATGCAGACAATTTTTCAAGGGTCGATATAAAAAACGGCTCTGTGGCTCGGCGCGGAAACGATGTGCTTGTCATACTTGGCGCGGGCGAGCCGTTCAAGACGATTGAGAGTGTCCTTGCCATTGTGATGGCCGCCTTGGACAACAACGGACAACGTTCGGCCGTGTTCGTGGGAATCGGTGGCGGCGTGGTCACGGACATGACGGCGTTCGCAGCGTCCATTTTCAAGCGCGGCGCACACTGCGAGCTTGTCCCCACCACGCTTCTTTCCATGGTTGACGCGGCAGTGGGCGGAAAGACCGGATGCGACTTTGACACATACAAGAACATGATTGGCTCGTTTTTTCCTGCGCAGAAAATCCATGTGTGCCCTGCGTTCATCGAGTCCCTTCCACCACACGAGTACAGAAGCGGCATGGC
The DNA here is from genome assembly GCA_017412405.1 of Treponema sp. Lineage (GTDB taxonomy): Bacteria > Spirochaetota > Spirochaetia > Treponematales > Treponemataceae > Treponema_D. The sequence goes on from JAFPYB010000022.1 coordinate 6,489, forward strand.
GGA
>JAFPYB010000191.1 GCA_017412405.1 Treponema sp.
GAAAAATACGTCACGAACGCCCTCTTTGAGCTTGAGGACACTCTTTCGGTCCAAGAAAAGTCCGAATTCGAGGACGAAGGAACTGAAAACGACAATATAGAGGACGTTCTTAAGAATATTTTCGAGGATTTGCATGAAGGAATCCAGGCAGACGACGAAAGCGAGAACGGGGAGCCTCAGGAGCAAAAGCCAAGCTACGACATCATGGAGCTTTCGGCAAAAATCGCCGACGAGACAATGAACATGCTGGAGAACAAAGACGTGGGCTTCATCCTGCAGATTGACCCGAACACAAGCTCCCGCTTTTTTGGGAACGGTGGCGACGTGGAGTCCATACTGCGCTGCCTGTGCCAGAACGCGGCGCAATTCACGCAAAAAGGTCTCGTCGCGCTCCGCATCGAAAACAGGCACGAGCTTTCGTTCAGCGTGGTTGACACAGGCGATGGAATCCAAAAGGACACGCTTGCACGGCTCCGTCTTCCATTCAGCGAGCTTTCCGAAAAAGAGCAGGATTCTTCGTTCGCCAGGGCGCGGGAAAAAATCAAGAATCTTGGCGGCTCGTTCAACATAAAATCCGCGCCACAAAAAGGCTCCGTGTTCAGCTTCTCGCTCCCGCAAGAAGAGGCGAGCGCGCAAACATGCGCCGAGTGTCGCACGGAACTTTTCAAGAACTCGCATTTCGACCCGAAGCGCACGAATCTCAAGAACATTCCAGGCGCAAAGCTGCGCTCAATCCTGACGGACTGACCCGGAGGCAGTATGCAGACTCTTTCCAACCTCATCATAAAGCGATTCATCGTCGTATTTCTCGCGGTGCTTTTTTTCTCCAACCTCATCATATTCACGTTCCAGCTAGGCATCATAAAGTCCACGGCGGCGGAAGACCTCGTTCACACCTGCGAGACTGCGAAAACGTACATGGAAAAAAATTTCGAGGGAAAAGTGAACGAGCAGACGGAAAACGTCACAAAAATGCTCTCGCTGGCGGGCTGGTTTTTGCCGGAGGAACTTTCCGACAACTCGGAGATTGACGACACGATGGCAAGCGAATTTCTTAGGCGCGTGGCACAGTCACAAAACGTGGCGGAAATCGCGCTCATCCAGGAGAACGGAATCATCATCAGCTTCTACGGCGACTCTTTCCAAAAGGGGCAGAATCTCAAGACCGGCGTGACGTATGCCAATCTGTTCAAAAAGCTGGAAAGCGCGGACAACGCCCTCATGGAGCTTTCCGGGGACGACGGAAAATTCGTCATTGCGGGCGGAAAGCTGTCCGGCGGGCGCGTGGTGCTTTTGGTGTATTCAAGCAAATCCACAGCCGATTTTTTCGAGATTGCAGCCCAGAACATTGCACAGAACAACGTGGACAAACGCTCTGGCTACACCCTGGTCATAGACGGGAACGACACAATAGTGGGAAGCACGGCGGACGAGTACGGAAGGCGGCTTCCAATCAAGATTGTGGGCTTCCAGAAGACGCAGGACAAAATCAGGACGCACACGAAGCAGCTTCTTACGGACGTGGTGTACAAGACAAAAGTTTATTTCGCCACCGAAAACTACAACGATTTCGCAATAATATCCACCACGCCAAAATCCCGCGTCACATGGCTCATCGTCTCCAACACGCTGATTTCGGCCAGCTACGAGCTTGTCACATTCATCGTCCTCTACCTAATCATCTATTTTTTCTTCAACAGGACGTTCGTTTCCCACATCAAGCACATCACGAAAAAGCTCACGCAGATTATGCTGGGGAACTTGGGCACAAGAATCGAACCGTCAGACATCATGGAATTCAACGTGCTCACAGACCAAATCAACGAGGCTGTCGCCACGATGGAGGAGCTGACAGAGACGGCAAAGGAAGAGAACAAGATGAAATCCCTCTTCCTCGCCAACATGAGCCACGAAATCAGGACGCCGATGAACGCAATCGTGGGCATGAGCGAGCTTGCTCTGGACTTTGACCTGTCGGACGCGGAAAAAAACACGATTCGGCAGATACGCACCTCGGGAATCAATCTTGTGGGAATCATAAACGACATTCTGGACTTCTCAAAAATCGAGTCTGGGAAAATGGACATTGTGCCTGTTGACTACGACCTGCTCAAAATGCTCAACGACGTGTCGAACATCGTCCTCGTGAAGCTGGCCGGCAAGGACGTGAAGCTCATAATCCAAATAGACCCGGAGCTTGCCAACGTGTACTATGGCGACGATATGAGAATCAGGCAGATTCTTATAAACCTGGCAGGAAACGCCACCAAGTTCACGGACTCAGGCTCAATCACCATACGGGTGGAGAACCTGCGCCGCGAGGAGGAGCGCGACGGTCTTAAAATCAGCGTCATAGACACGGGAACGGGAATCAGGGAAGAGGACCTGAAAAAGCTCTTCCAGGCTTTCACGCAAGTAGACATGCAAATCAACAGGACAAAGGGCGGCACCGGGCTTGGCCTTACAATCTCCAAGAACCTGATGAAGCTCATGGACGGCTCAATCGGCGTTACGTCGGAATACGGGAAAGGTTCGTGCTTCTTCATAAACCTCCCGCAAAAGATTGTTGACCCCACACCATGCCGCGAATGTTACAAAAAGCTGTTCGACGCGGCTTCCTTTGACGAGGAGCAGACGCACCTAAAGAACATTCCTGTGGCGGAGCTTTTGAACAAAGGCGAATTCGCAGGGCTGTTCGTGGACAAGACCGAAGCGACGAGTTTCAGCGCACAGCGGGCGAACATACTTGTCGTGGACGACAACGACGTGAACATTCAGGTTGCACAGGGGCTTCTCAAAAAATTCGGCGTTGTCCCAAGCGTGGCGATGAGCGGCTACCAGGCCCTGGAAATGACTGAATCCCGAGATTTCGACATCATTTTCATGGACCACCAGATGCCAGGCATGGACGGCGTTGAGACCATGAAGAAAATCAAGGAGCGCGACCAAAAGAAGCGGAACCGAATCATAATCGCACTGAGCGCAAACGCCGTGAACGGCGCAAAGGAAATGTTCCTGAACGAGGGGTTCGACGATTTTGTGCCCAAGCCGGTGCAGGGCAAGGATTTTGGCCGCGCGCTCTCAACATGGCTTTCTCCTTCACTCATAGACTACACGGCATCCGGCGAAAGCGACGACGACATTGACGTGAACGCCATCCCGGAGGACTTCCCTGCCGTGGACGAAAACAAGATTGACCTTGAGGCGGCGGTCGTGAATGCGGCAGGCTTTGAGAACTGGCTCAAAATCGCAAAAACATTCGCCTTCTCCCTGGAAGAAAAATCCAACACCATCGAGCAGTACTTGTCCGAGGGCGACATAAAGAACTTCACGATTCAAGTCCACGCCCTCAAAAGCTCTGCGCGCATACTGGGGGCGGCAGAGCTTTCAAAGAACGCCGAGGAGCTTGAGTCGCTGGGAAAAAAAGCGCAGGAGCAGAACGTGACACTCGCCACGAAATCCACCGTGTTCATCATGCAGAGAACACCCGCGCTCCTTGCCCTCTACCGCTCCTACGGCGAGACGCTCTCAGAAATCAAGCGCTACGGCGAAAAATCCGATGGCGAGAAAGAGTCAATCTCGGAGGAAGAAATCAGCGCGGCAGTCTCACGGATTATTTCCGCCTGTGACAGCTGCGACTTGGATACAATTGAACAAGAATTCGGCAAGCTCAAAAAATCAAAGCTGCCAGACGCGCTTTCACAAAAGATGGACGCGCTTTCGACGGCGGTGGAGAACATCGAGTTCGATGAAATAGTGGGGCTGCTGAAAGGATTTGGAGAATAAAATGAACGTACTTGTAATTGGCGGCGCGGGCTACATCGGCTCCCACGTTGTAAAGGAATTGATGAAGAACGGCCACACGGTCACAGTCTTCGACAACTTGTCGTCTGGTCTCAGGCAGAACCTGTTTCCAAAAAACACATTCATCTACGGGAACATTCTCATTCCCGAGGATTTGGACGCAGCCTTTTCCCGCGGATTCGACGCATTCATCCATCTTGCGGCATTCAAGGCGGCCGGGGAAAGCATGGTGGTTCCAGAAAAATATTCGGTGAACAATCTGACCGGCACCATAAACATCATGAACGCCGCCATGAAGCACTGCTGCAAGCGCATGGTTTTCTCTTCCAGCGCGGCAGTCTACGGCGAAGTCCAGTACCTGCCAATAGACGAGAAGCACCCGCAGGACCCGGAGAACTACTACGGCTTCACAAAACTCAACATCGAGAAGATTATGGCATGGTACGACAAAATCAAGGGACTCAAATTCGCCGCGCTCCGCTACTTCAATGCGGCGGGCTACGATGTGGACGGATTTCCCTGCGGTCTTGAGCAGAATCCGGCGAACCTGCTCCCGGTCATAATGGAAACGGCGTGCGGAATGCGCGAAAAAATGAGCGTGTTCGGCACGGACTATGACACCCGCGACGGAACGTGCATCCGCGACTATGTGCACGTCTCCGACCTTGCCTCCGCCCATGTGAAGGCCCTGGAACACATCACCAGAACGAACACGTCGCTCACGGTGAACCTGGGAAGCGAAGTGGGCGTAAGCGTAAAGGAAATGCTTGAGACGGCGCGGAAAATAACCGGCAAGCCGATTCCGGCAGATTTTGTCGGACGGCGCGAAGGAGACCCGGCGAATCTTGTGGCAACATCCGCGTTCGCAAAAAAGACGCTGGGCTGGGAAGCTCGTTTCTCAGACATCGAGACGCTCATAAGCTCAACGTGGAATGCGTACCTAAAGAACGGAAAATGCAAGTGACAGAAGAAAAATCCTACTCATTCAGCGCGCGCGACATGGAAAGCGAGCTGTCATCCTTCGCGGAAAAAGGCATAACAGAATTCACGCTGCAGGACAACGCCACGCTCTCCCACAAGGGAAAGCTCCTCAAATTCTTGCGCGCCTTCGCCGAAAAGTGCCCCAGCGTTTTCCTGACACTTCCCGTCCCGGCCGGCGTGCTGGACATGGACGTGTGCAAGGCGTGTTCCGAGCTGTACTGCACGCTTGAAATCAACCTTGATGGAACGGAGAAGAACGGTGTCTACCTCTTTGACAAGAAATTCTACTCCCGCCGCGCGGCAACACTGAACAATATGGGGCTTGTGTTCGGCTTCAACATGACGTTCGCAGCCGAGGAGGGCGACAGCGTGAAACTATTTAGGGATCGTCTGGACTTTGCCCTTTCCCTCTACCCAAACCACATCGATTTTCCACAGATTGAGCAGATTTTCGGGAAAGACGCCGCAAAAAAACCGAAGCCAACGCGCACATTCTCCACGCAGGACATAAGCATGATGACGGAAGTTTCCTACGCATGCCAAACATTCTATTCCTACGGGCGGGCAGTCCCCTGGTTCTTGTCAGTGCTCAAGCCGCTAAAAATGAGCGCGGCAGCCTTTTTCCAGGATTTCTCGGAATGGCAGAAGACCAACAATTGCGCCCTCGGCTCATCGTGGAACCCAGCCCGGGCGGAGCATGAAGAGATAGAAAAAATGCAGCTCACGTTCCTCAAATTCAAGTTCGAGGAAAAGAACAAGCTGCCGGTCTTTGCCGCGCTCAAGGACATTGTCCGGCTGAACGGCGCCTTCGCGCGGGCAAGCGGTGAAGGCGCAGCCTGCGAGCTTGACTTGGACTACAACCCCGAGGACATTTTGAGCGGCGACAGCCTGAACATCTCAGCCTTTGCCGAAAACGTGACCATGGAAAAATGCCGCGTGAAAGTCTTTGCCACAGAGGACGGAGTTGACTACTCGCTCCTGCGTCCGTGAGACTGCAAAAGCTCCCTTTCCTCCGCAGAAAGCCCCCGGTACTCGCCGGGCTTTAGGCGAGGGTCAAGAAACAGTCTTCCCATGGCAACGCGCTTCAAATACGAAACCTCGTTCCCGACTTGGGAAAACATGCGCTTTACTTGGTGGAACTTGCCCTCAAAAATCGTGAGCAGGCAGTCGAACCCGTCCCAGAGCGCAAGTGGCACGGAAGAAGCCCCTGCGTCCGAGTCCCAGACAAGCGTTGCAGGCTGGCAGTCGAATCCAGCCTCGTTCCCCTCCCGGTCAACCCAAAATCCCCGGGCAAACTTCTCCACATAGGCCTGCCGAAGCTGCGCGTCCACAGCGCGGGCAAGGCGCACGGCATACGTCTTGGGCACATGCGTCTTCGGCGACATGAGCGTGTGGGTGAGCTTTCCATCCGTGGTCAGAATCAAAAGCCCCTCCGTGTCAATATCCAGCCGCCCCATGCAGTGCAGGTCGCCGCCCAGGAACGTGTGCCTGAGAGAATCGTCCAGCAAATCGAACACAGTCCGATGCTCCCCGTCGCGATTTGCGCACACCACATCGGCGCACTTGTTCAGCATGATGTACACGTCGTGGGCGAGCGCGACGCATTCCCCGTCCACACGCACATCATCCGCACCAATGTCAACCTGGAAGCCCGGGTCGTAGACGACGTTCCCGTTCACCAACACACGCTCCCGACGGAGCATAGCCTTAACGTCCTTCCGCGAGCCGAAGCCGTGGTGGGAAAGCACCTTGTCTATTCGTTCTTTTGCCATACACACGTCACATTTGGTCATAATAGAATTGGACAAAATCCTTTGCCCGATTCATGATTTCCCTGTCGATTTTTGATTTGAGGAACGGAATGGCAAGGGTTTTTGCCCCGCCCACGCCGTAGAAGAACCAGTAGCCGTCCTTCTTGAAGGCAATCACCAAAAGCCTCCCCCTGTCCGCATTCACGCACTTGATGATATTCTTGAACGTCGCAGGCTCGTTGTTCTTGGCCTGATAATAGAAAACGCTCTTGTCCTCGGAAAGATAATAGTTCATGTCGAAATTGACCCGGTTCAGCGGCTTTAGGCGCAGTTCCGTCTTCATGAACGTGTATTCGCCCTCGGTGCGGGACGAGATTATTTCGGCCTCGTCTATGACCTTCTTGTCCGGGTCGCTCTTGAACTTTGGCGACGACACGTATTTGATGGTGGAAAAGGCAGGAACGTCCA
>JAFPYB010000192.1 GCA_017412405.1 Treponema sp.
CTATCCGTGAGGCTTATGCAAAGGCAAAGCCTGTTATCCTTGAGCCTATTATGAAAGTTTCTATCGAAGGACCAACTGAGTTCCAGGGTAATATGTTCGGTCTCATCAACCAGAGACGCGGTGTTATCCTTGATTCAACGGATGAAAACAATATGTCTACAGTTAATGCGGAAGTTCCGCTTTCTGAGATGTTCGGATTCTCAACGATTCTCCGCTCTTCAACGCAGGGAAAAGCTGAGTTCACAATGGAATTCCTTAAATACGGTCGCGTTCCGGGCAATGTTGCCGAGGAGCTCATGAAGAAGTATCAGGAAGAAAGAAAAGCTGCAAACAGCTAAGGAGTTGCAAATGGAAAAACAGGATCTTTTTGAAAAAAGCCCGGTTCGCCTTTTTGACGCTGCTACTGACGGCGGTCTCAAGGCAGGAGAGCTTGGTCTTGTCACTTCAAAAAAAGGATTGGGAAAAACATCTGTTCTCGTTCAGTTCGGTATGGATTCCCTTCTGAAGGATAAACAGCTTGTGCATGTAACATTTGACCTTCATTCTTCAAATGTTATTTTCTGGTACGATGCAATCTTCACAGAGCTTTCAAAGAAGAAGAACGTTGGAAACAGCGCAGAGTTGAAGGGTGATGTTGTTGCAAAGAGAACAATCCTCAACTTCAGCTTGGACAACTTCTCTCTTTCAAAAGTCGTGAACACGCTCAACGCGCTGAAAGCTGGCGGAATCCAGGTTTCTGGCGTTGTAATGGATGGAATCGACTTCTCGAAAGTGACTGAGGGCGACATCAATGCCGTGGCTCAGTACGCTGCCGCAGAAAAAGTGACCATTTGGGCTTCTTCAACGGCTGAGGGCAACACGCTTGCGGACTCTGTTCCTGCAAACCTTGAGAAATACTTTGGTGCTGTTGTTCACTTGAACCAGAAATCAGATGTTGTTTCTCTTGACGTGCTCAAAATTCACGACAAGAGAAATGTTGAGACTGGTCTTAAGCTGGACACAAAAACATTGTTGATTACAAAAGCATAAGTTTTGCTTTTGAACGGCTGCCCATTTTGAAGTGCGCTTCATTTGGGCGGCTTTTTTTGCCAGTTGCTTTTTTCCTCGCCGATTATGGTGTAAAATGGATAAAAGAAGCATTTCAAAAGTCCAGACGGATTTTTGAAATGCTTCCAAATTCACCTCAAAACCTAAAGTAGGGGAGTGAAATATGATTGACGAAGAACTGGGAAAATACAAAGACGAATTCATACAAATCTCAAAGACAATTTCTGAAAACGAGAAACTTTCTGAAAAATCAAAGGCAGAGTGGAAGAAACAGCAGGAGAAAATCGAGCGGCGGTTTGATTTGTTCAAGACTGATTTGCTGTTCATTGTGGCAACGGGAATGCTCAAGGCTGGAAAATCCACGTTCGTGAACTTGCTTTCTCGGAATGAGAACGCGTCCCCAATCGGGTTTGGCGTGGATACCACGTTGCGCCCGGCTCTCATCAAGATGGCGGCGAAAGACAGCGGGAGCGCAGGCGGCATCTACATCTACAAGCGCAAGTCGATTCATGAGGTGGAGAACGAGATGCAGGAACTCCAAAGCCAGATGGAGAACATCATCGACAGAATCAAGGGACTCAAGGAGTTTGACGAGAATTATCCCGAGGTTGCTCCCAAGGAATTGAATCAGGACAACTTGCGCAAAGTGCTCTGCTCGCGCCCCGGCACGAACGAGCTGCTTGACCAGTCGCCGCTCCTTGTGGTGGTGGAAGTGCCATACAATGCCGACAGCAAGATTTTTTCCGAGAACTGCGTCATCTTTGATATGCCGGGGCTTGATTCCAACGATGCGGAGATTTCACAGAATTTCGAGATGTACAATGCGATTTTCAAGGAATGTGACCTTGTGCTGTTCATACAGAGCAATATGTCGCCGGTGAACGATGCGGCGTGCGGCTATCTTGCGAAAATCGGGAAAGACCGCTCGTCATGCACCTACCGCCTTGTGCAGAACAGAATGCGGGCAAAATACTGGCTTGAGGAGTCGGTGTTGAAGAAAGAGCTTGGCGAGCAGGCGGAGAACGGAATCAAAAATTTCGTGAAAAAGCTGAACACGAACAAGCTTTCCGAGTCGTCGCTAAAGTCTTGGTCTGCCAATTTGGGCATGGCGTACGACGTGATTTTCAACGCGAACAACATTGCCAAGGACGACTACAAGACGGAGGAGCTGTTGAGCCAGTCCGAGTTCTTGGGTATGGAAGAAAATCTGTGGGCGGACATAAATCAGAACGGGAAGGAACAGCGTCGCTCACACTGCAAGGACGAGCTGTGCAACGACTTGAAGGACGTGTCCCGGGAAATCGAGAAGAAGCTCTATGCCCTCAAAGGCGACATGGCGCGGAAGGAAGGCGAAATCAATATGCTCATCGATGAGAAAAACCTGATTGAGTCTTACGGCAGGCGCACTCGCAAGGAGAATTGGCGGGGACTTGATTTTACGCTGTCCAACGACTTGAAGCGGCAGGTGGAGGCGGAGCTTCGGGACAGTTTCAAGCACTTGCGCTCAAGCACAAAATACTGCGGCGATATGCCCGAAAAAGTGTCCAGCTTCAAAATCAAGGGGAGCCGGTACGACGAATTCTTGATTGAGTGCAGCGAAAACGCAAAATCGAAAGTGCAGGCAATAATCCAGGAGTCGTATCTTGAAAAAGTCGATTCTGGGGATTTTGATTCAATCAAAATTTTGAACCAGAAAATCGAGGAGATGAATCAGACATCGCCAAAAATCATTCTCAAAATTCCGCCTGTGGAGTACCGCTCAAAGATGGTGGGAAAACTTTCGGAGACTGTCCAGCTTGAACTGGCGCAAATCGAGCCGCACCGGGAGGAGGGCAAATTCCTCTTTGTCGTGCCTTTCGAGAAAGCAATCGAAGTGAACGAGTCGATGGTGAACGACGAATACGACAAAATCATCGCGCACTACACGAAGGCTTCCTGCGCCGTCTTGAAGCAGGTCATGGGCGATATCATGACGGACATCCTGAATGAGCATGTTTCGGGCTACTTGAAGGAAAGCCTTTCGGAGAAAGAGGGCGAAATGTACAAGGCAAAGCTGGAGCTTGAGGTCATGGGCGGCGAGAAGGAGCTTTTTTCCCGCACGAAAGAACAGCTGCTTTCTCTTGGGGAAAAAATCAGGGAACTGAAAATATGAAAAAATTCCTGAAACAGTGCCTGCTTGTGCTTGTCCTGGTTGCGATTTATTTTGCCTCCGATTTTTATGCGAAAGGGCAGACGCTGAACTCTGTTCTGCCTGTTCCTCTTCTTGGCTGGATTTTCTGGGGTCTGCTTGCCTTTGCCGTTGTTGACATTGTGGTTCAGCCCATACTGCTTTTCAGGCATCTCACGCGCTTTCGCGAGATTGACATCACCAAGGAGGCGTATTCCATACGGAATCGGCTTGACGAAAAGGGAAGCAAGAACGATTTGTTCTGGGCGTTGAACGAGGAGCTTGTGCGCTCTCTTCCCAAAAAATCCGCCGAGTACCGCGCCCGGGAGGAAAAACTTTCCGCGCTGGTGGACGAGTATTACAAGCGGCTTTCGCCCGAGGTGTCCTCCGTCATCAAGAAATACAGCTGGAAGGCCGCGCTCTGTGTTGTGTTCAGCCGAAACGGGCTTGTTGACGGCGTTCTCATGTTCCTGGCTCAGCTCAAAATGGCGATGGAGCTGATGAGACTCTACGGCTACAAGCTATCGCCGCTGTTCAATTTGCTCTGCTTTTTTTGGATTGCGTCCAATTCCGCGCTAAACGGGATTTTCAATCAGGCTGGCGCGGACAGCGTGGGCGAAATCTTGGGCGGCATTTTGAGCGATGGCGGGCTGATTGAGGAAGGATTCCAGAATCGGCTGGCGGCGCGGGCGAGTTCCTGCGTGATTGAGGCGCTCACGTCTGCCACGACTGTGTATGTGACTGGGGCAATCATCAACCGAAAGCTCAAGGGCGAGATGAGGGATATGTCTATAAAAGAGCTGTTCAGGATGCGGCGTGAAGGGCGCGCCGAACTGCTCAAGGATATTCCTGCCGCCGCCCTTGAGAACGTGAAGAAGTGCTTCTGCTGAGGTTTTTTGGTGCCTACAGCTTGACACCTGTTGTTTTTACCTGCTCTTCGTTGATTTTGTCCTTGAACAGAATGTGGGCATTTCCCATGAACCACAGCTTTATGTATTGCCGCTCTTCTGCAAGGTATGTGGTGTAGTCGTTGTATAATTCGCCCGTCATGTAGTGCGTGCCCGAATCAAGTTCGCACAGTTTTGACGTGTTGAGAAGGTAGATGTTCCCGTCGTCCGTCACGAATTCGATTTTTGATGTTGCCGAACCGTTCACGTTGCTGTACGAAAATGTGATTGCCCGGAACCATTCCTGCAAATTCTGGTTTTTGAGCTTTACATATAGAATACATTCATCATTTTCCCCGGTTGCAACATATGATTCTTGGGTCAAAAACTGCCCGAATCTTGGTTCTTTTTCCGGTTTTGCCTCCGAAAGCCCGTAGTTCTCGGCGATTTTTGCCGCCGCTTTTGCGGAATTGACTTTTTCGGCATTTGCTTTCAAAGAACGTGGCTTTGCTTTTGCAAAAACTGCCGATACTGAAATAAGTGCGATGAAAATCGCGATGAATTTTTTCATACTTTTCTCCAACTTTTTTAGATGTGACGAAAATATAAAGATTATTTTAAGTTTTGTCTATCGGAAAAACTTAGGCAAAACGATTGTTTGGAATATCATGGCGACAAAAATTACGATGAAGATAACGTATTGTCCTCTCTGCAACCGTGAGCACGCGCTGGAACGTCTTGGTCGCGGGCTTATGATTGCCGTTGACGGAAAAATGACCTATTTTAATGAAGAATTCTATAAATGTACTTTCCAGGAGAATTTGTTCACGTCGGATGAGCATTTGAACGAGCTTTTGGACGAGGCTCGAAAAAAAGGAAGCGATTCTTCGCTGGAATCGAGGCGATTCAGTTGAAAAAAATCACCCCAATCAATACAATTCTAGGACTATGACAGCGAATGAATTACGCTCAAAATACATTGAGTTCTTTAAATCAAAAAATCATGCTGAAATTTCCGGACAGAGTTTGATTCCGGAAAATGATCCTTCTGTTTTGTTCACTATGGCGGGAATGCACCCGCTTGTTCCATATCTGTTGGGAGAAAAGCATCCGTCGGGCACGCGCCTTACCGATTACCAAAAGTGCATCCGCACGGGCGACATTGAGGAAGTGGGCGACCCGAGCCACTTGACGTGCTTTGAGATGCTGGGAAACTGGTCTCTTGGCGATTATTTCAAGAAAGAATCCATTGCGTTCTCATACGAATTTTTGACAAGCCCCGCATGGTTGGGTCTTGACCCGAAAAAAATCTCGGTCACGGTGTTTGCCGGGGACGAGAACGCGCCCAGGGACGAGGAGGCTGCCGGCTACTGGAAAGAAAACGGTATGCCGGAGGACAAAATCGCGTACCTCCCTGCCAGCGACAACTGGTGGGCTGCAGGCCCCACAGGGCCATGCGGTCCGGATACCGAAATATTCTATTGGGTGGGCGAGGGACTGCCGCCCGTGGGAAGCAACAAGGGCACTGACAGCGCAAACTGGATGGAAATCTGGAACAACGTGTTCATGCAGTACAACCGTATTGACGAAAAAACGCTCGTTCCCCTTGAAAAGAAAAATGTTGACACGGGCATGGGACTTGAGCGCACGAACTGCATTTTGCAGGGTAAAAAGAGCGTGTATCTCACCGAAGTGTTCCAGCCGATTATCGCAAAAATCGAGGAGCTTGTTTCTGAGGGGGCTTCTGCCGCGTTCAAATACGGCGCAGACGATGAAAAAGACAAGTCTGTGAGAATCATTGCCGACCACTGCCGCGCCTCCGTGTTCATTCTGGGCGACCAGCGTGGCGTGTCTCCGTCCAACGTGGGCGCGGGCTACGTTCTCCGCCGCCTTATCCGCCGCGCCGTCCGCCACGGATTGAAGCTGGGCATTGAGAAGGCGTTCCTTGCCGACATCGCGGATGTGATAATCGCCAATTTCAAGGTTGCATACCCGGAGCTTGAGACGAATGCGGCAAAAATCAAGTCGGAGCTGACGGCGGAAGAATCCAAATTCCGCGAGACTCTCAGAAAGGGCGAGAACGAGTTCCAGAAACTCCTGCCCAATTTGATGAAGAACCCAAAGAAAATCATTTCTGGAAAAGTGGCGTACAATTTGTACGAAACATACGGCTTCCCGGTGGAGCTTACAGAGGAGCTTGGCGCGGAGCACGGCTTCACTGTTGACATTGAGGGCTTCAAGGAGGCCGAGAGAAAACATCAGGAGGCTTCAAAGTCCCTGGACGCTGGAAAGGCGAAGGGCGGTCTTGCCGAGCAGAGCGATACCACCACAAAATACCACACCGCAACCCATCTTTTGCAGCAGGCTCTTGTGAACGTGCTTGGAGACCAGGTGGCGCAGAAAGGCTCGAACATCAACAACGAGCGCATGAGGTTCGATTTTACGTTTGAACGCCCGATGACAAAGGAAGAAATCCAGAAGGTTGAGGCAATAGTGAACGAGAAAATCAAGGAAGATTTGCCCGTCACAATGGAGGTCAAGACGCTGGAAGAGGCAAAGGCCGAGGGCGCGCGCGCATTGTTCTCGAACAAGTACGGCGAGAGCGTCAAAGTGTACACGATTGGACGCGACCCAAAGACCGACTGGTTCTCAAAGGAGGTGTGCGGAGGACCGCACGTCCAGCACACGGCGCAAATTGGCGAGTTCAAGATTCAAAAAGAACAAAGCTCAAGCGCGGGAGTGAGGCGGATACGCGCGGTGATTTCTGGCGGCTTGCCGTTGGAATCACAGTAGGACAGGGCAAAAGCTCATGCCTAATATACATCTGTAACAAAATAAATTAAAATATGTTCTTTAAGTTGTCTGAATTGTGACTTGCATTGCTGGTGATAATTCGATAATTTACAAAGAAAAGAGGTTAAAAAAAATGAAACGATTTGCACTTGGAACGGCATTATTCTTTGCTCTTATAGCGGGTGTGTTCGCTCAGGCGGACTTGACACCGTTGGTTGTCGTAAAAGTAAATAAGTCTGAGA
>JAFPYB010000193.1 GCA_017412405.1 Treponema sp.
AAATATGTGGCGCGTGGTGGATGTTGGAACAGCTCGTTTGAGCGTGAGGCTCTGAGACCTTCTGAAAAATCTAATCGAGTTGGGTTTAGAATCTGTCGGAATGCTACGCTGGATGCCCCGCAATAATTCAGCGAAGCCTTTGTCGATTTCGGAATTGCAAAAACGACTTTTTACAAATGGTGCATAGATGAATTTTATCAACAAGTCGCCGACAAAAACAAAGCGGATGAAATAATAAAAGTCGTTTTCGGTAAAAATGAAGATGATGACAGCATTTCCACAACATTTGAAAATAGGTAAGTTTTATAGGATTAGGAGAAAATCATGAAAAAACTCTTTTGCGCAATTCTTGCGATTTTTGCGTCCGCATCGATTTTTGCGGCGACAATGAACCAAAAAGTCCGCTCTGTTCCAAAGGACATTCTGGAAAAAGTCTTTTCCCAGCCGAAGGAAAATCTTCCGCAGCTCGTAAAAAGCTTGGTGAACGGCGTGAGCGGCGAGAGCGCGAAGGTGAAAGTTCTTCACGACTGGATTTGCGACAATATTGCCTACGACACTGATATGTATTTTTCGGGGCGCGTTTCCGACCAGGACTACGAGAGTGTCCTGAAAAAGAAGAAGGGTGTTTGCGCAGGCTACACGAACTTGATGTCCGCCATGTGCTACTACGCCGGGGTTGAGGCATTTGGCGTTATGGGATATTCAAAAGGGTTTGGTTACGCAGGAAAGCTCGGGAAACAAACCGACCATGCGTGGAACGTTGTAAAAATCGGCAGCTCTTGGAAACTTGTGGACGTGACGTGGGACGCGGGCTATGTGGACTGGAAGACATGGATAAAACACTATTCTGATGAATGGTTTTTTCTTCCGCCCGAGCAGTTCATTTATTCCCACTTGCCTGAAAAAGAGGAGTATCAGTATCTCAAAAATCCGATTTCTGCCGAGCAGTTCGTAAAAGAGCCGTATGTGGCAGGAAAATTCTTCCGCTATGGGTTTTCGTTGGGAAAAAACATTCCAGACTACACCACGATTATTTCTGGCGAGGCTGAGTTTGACTTTGGGCTTTCTGGCAGTGGCGTTTCCGTGAATTCGCTCATTCATGACAAAAATTCCGGCCGGAATGTGGAGGGCGCGTCATGGATTACACGTTCTCCATCTTCCATTGCGGCAAAATTCGATGTTCCGGACAAAAAAGACTACCGCGCCCTGCTTTTTGCGAAAAAAACGGCGGAGGTTCGGTATAGCGACAGATTTTCAATCGGTCAGTTTGAGGGACAAATTGTTCCTGGCGTTGAAAAATTGTTCGCAGAGAAGAAAATCACGAAAGTCGAATATGAGCATTTCATGGGGGCGTTCTTCAAGGTGGACGAGAACGGCTTTTATTATCAGAGCGAAGATTTGTTTGCGACTGGCAGAAACAATGCGATTTTGAAGATTTTCAAGCTGCTGGGAATGAACCCGGATTATTTTGAGCCTGTCCTTGATTTTGTGATAAAAGCCGATGATTCCTATGACGGTTTTGGAAGCACTGGAAAATATCCCTATGCGTACATGAATTATGACAGTGCCACAAACACGCGTCTTGTTTCTCCTGCTGCAAGCAGTCTGAAAAAAGGCGAGACCGTCCGCTTTGAGATTGTGAGCAAGGATTTCAGCGGGATTGGCGTGAGCGTGGCGGGTGCGCTGGAGCGTCTTTCAAAAGACCCCAAGACGGGCGCGTTCGTGGGCGAGCTTACCGTGGGCGATGTTGAACAAGTGGTGGTTTACGGCACGAAAAACGGAAAAAACTACTCGGGCTTGTGGTTCTACACTGTGGAATGAAGTCGGCGGGGCGGATGCGGTTTTCTTGCCGCGTTTTCCGCTCCAGTGCCGAGGCTGGAGGCTCCGCGTCTTCCAAGTCGTCGAGAAGTTTTTTGTAATCGCCTGTACTGAGCAAAACACATTCAGGAATGTTATTTTTTATGATGAATTTAACGCCATCGTGTTTTACTTCATTGATTATTTTGCTTGCCTCTCCTCTGTTAAAACGCGTTGTTGGAACAAATGGATTGAGGATTTTTTTTGGATTCATAAGTGATACCATGATTTTTGCCTCCTCGTCAAAATGATGATTTTATTGTAAAAATAGGATAGCTTGTATATCAATAAATTTGTTGATATGTCGGGTTTGCCGGATTTGCTCGGACTTCTGGTGCTTTGTGTCCTGCTCTTTTCCCATAATGGCATATTTCTGATACACTGATTTTCATGAAATCACAACTCACCACACTCTGCTATATCGAAAAAAACGGCTGCTATCTCATGCTGCACCGCGTCACCAAAAAGAATGACATAAACCATGACAAGTGGATTGGCGTGGGCGGCCATTTTGAACCTGGGGAAAGTCCCGACGACTGCCTTTTGCGCGAAGTTCGGGAGGAGACAGGGCTTTTGCTCACGGAATACCGTTTCCGCGGAATCGTGACGTTCATTTCCGATGATGATGAGGCCGAATATATGCATCTTTTCACCGCCACGGCCTTTTCCGGCGAGATGATTGAATGTGACGAGGGGAATCTTGAATGGTATCCCATCAACAAAATCGGCGAACTTGAGTTGTGGGCTGGTGACAAGATTTTCTTCCGCCTTCTTAGGGAGAATGCGCCGTTTTTTTCCCTCAAGCTCGTGTACAAGCGCGGTGTTCTGGTTCAGGCTGTCCTTGACGGCAGGAATCTTGATGTGCGCTGCTAATCGTTTGCCCGCTTGAAGAACCGTCCCACGATTTCCTTTGAGGCGAGCACGTTGATGAACGCGTTTCCGTCGGTGGCACGGATTTCCCGTTCGAGCTTTCCGGATTCGTCGCTTGAGACGACTGTGTAGACGAGCTTGTGCGTTTTTCCCGAATATTCGCCCTTTCCCTCAAAGACTGTGGCCCCGTGGTTCGTGAGCCGCTTGATGACGGCGTATATTTCGTCGCTCTTGTCGGTGACGATGAGCAGTGTTGTCTTTGCGTACCGCTTGTAAAGGAAGTTGATTGCCTGGGTGGAGGTGAACTGGAAGATTATGGAGTAGAGTGCCTTGTCCCAGCCGAAGAGAATCCCTGCCACGGCAAGGACTGCGCAGTTGAAGGCGAAGATGTAGTTCCATGCGGATTTTCCTGTGCGCTCCGAAATGAAAATCGCGATAAAATCAGTGCCGCCGGATGAGCTGTCGGCAAAAAGGCAGCAGGCTACGGCTACGGCGTTCAAAAGCCCTCCGAAAACAGAGCAGAGCAGCATGTCGTTTGTGAGGCTGTAGCGTGGGATTATGTCTGTGAGGAGACCCGAGATGAAAATCATGACCACGGAATAGAGCGTGAATTTTTTCCCGATGAAACGGAGCCCTATGATGACAGGAACGACGTTGAACGCATAGACGACAATGGAATATGGTAGCTTTACGCCGAAATATGCCTGGAAAATCTCCTGAATGAGAAGAGCCACTCCCGAAAATCCGCCTGGGAAAAGGTTTGCCGATGAAACGAAGGTGTTGATGTTCACCGCCATCAAAAATCCGCCGAGGGAAACGAGAAAAAGTCGTCTGACCTGAGAAAAAATCGCATTGCCCATAGACGCATGGTATCGGAAAAACGTGCAATGTTCAAAGGGTGCAAATCGCCGGGGAGCAATTTACCCGTTTGATAGTTTCTCGGATATTTGTCGAACGCGGTTAATATTTGTATACTTTTGGCATGAAGAAGAGTTTGTTGCTTGCCCTTGTGTCCTTGTGCGTGACTGCGGTTCTTGTGTTCGTGAACGGACGAGTCAGCCCGCCGAGCTACGAATACGATGTGGATTTGTCCCAC
>JAFPYB010000194.1 GCA_017412405.1 Treponema sp.
ATACATAGTTTCAGTTCCTGAAACTATGTATTGGAGCCGGTATCCTTCCCCCACGGTTGATGAAATCTGCGCATGAAAAGCGGTTCACGTCAATGACGGGACAGCCGCCCAAAAGCCCACCGAACTCAACCCAGTCCCCAGGCTTTTTGCCGGGTGCAGGAATAAGGCGCACGGCCGTTGTCTTGTTGTTCACCATTCCAATCGCCATTTCATCAGCCATAATGCCCGAAATAGTGGTGGCGGAAGTGTCGCCAGGAATTGCAATCATGTCCAAGCCCACAGAGCAAACACAAGTCATGGCCTCAAGTTTTTCCAGCGTGATTGAATGTTGCTTTACGGCATTTATCATACCCTCGTCCTCGCTCACTGGAATGAACGCGCCAGAAAGACCGCCCACACTCGTGCTCGCCATGACACCGCCCTTCTTCACCATGTCCGTGAGCATTGCAAGCGCGGCTGTCGTTCCGGGCGCTCCAGCCCCCTCAAGCCCGATTTCCTCCAAGATGCGCGCCACGGAATCACCCACGGCAGGAGTGGGCGCGAGGGACAAATCAAGAATACCAAAGTCCACGCCAAGCCGCCTTGCAGCCTCCGTCCCCACAAGCTGCCCAAGACGCGTAATCTTGAACGCCATCTTCTTGATTCCCTCGGCAAGCTCGTTGATTGGCTTTCCTTTGTAGTCCCGCGCGGCGGCAAGAATAACGCCGGGTCCCGACACGCCAACGTTTATCACCGAGTCCGCCTCTCCAGACCCATGGAACGCGCCCGCCATGAACGGATTGTCCTCGGGCGCGTTCGTGAACACAACCAGCTTTGAGCAGCCGTTCACCGCGCAGTTTTTTGAAGCCTCGGACGTTCTCACAATCGTTTCGCCCATGAGCTTTACCGCGTCCATGTTGATTCCGCTCTTCGTCGTCCCCACATTCACGCTGGAGCACACAAAATCGGTTGTTGCGAGGGCCTCCGGTATGGAGTCAATCAAAATCCTGTCCGCAGGAGAAATGCCTTTCTGGACAAGCGCGGAAAACCCGCCGACAAAGTTCACGCCCAGCTCCTTGGCGCATCGGTCAAGAGTCTTGCAGTACGGAACATATGATTTTTCGCCGGATGCACCAGCCACAAGCGCAATGGGCGTAACGGAAATGCGCTTGTTGATGATGGGAACACCCAGCTCCTTCTCGATTTCCTGCCCCACCTTGACGAGATTCCCGGCTTTTCTCATGATTTTCTCGTAGATTTTCTCGTTCGCCCGCCTTGCGTCGCCGTCGGCGCAGTCAAGAAGGGAAATTCCCATTGTCACGCAGCGCACGTCAAGATTGTGGTGCATGAACATATTCACAGTTTCTTCTATTTCTACAGGTGTAAAAAGCATATTTCTTTCCTTAAAAATTCAATAAAATAAAAGCGATTTTTGGAAAAAAAATCCAAAATCAATTTTCCTACAATAAATGCCCGGAAAAAATACGGCTTTCAGCCGCCACTTACCGAACATCTCTCATTCTACCGCTTATTCGTTTAGTGTGCAATTTTTGAACGCTTAAGAAATCAATTAAATCTGCCGATAAAAAATGGTATGGAAAACAGCGGAAATTTTAGCGAAGTACTTTTACAATCACTCGATGCTAAAGCTCAATGGTATGACTCTGAGGAGCTTCCAAAACTCCTGGAGAACTACCGACTTCTTTACACATGCGTAAAGAACTTGTATGAATTTCTCATAAAAAAAGCACTCATCACGCCAGATCCATACAAATTGGACAAAAAGATTTCGGATATCAAAGCACCGGATGGAAGCCAGTTTGTCGAAACAGAAAAATCCGTCATCATGGGACAGCGTTTTTCCGACTACGAAAGTATGCTGGACTTCTTGTGCAACTACTATAAATTCTCG
Source organism: Treponema sp. (assembly GCA_017412405.1). Taxonomy (GTDB): domain Bacteria; phylum Spirochaetota; class Spirochaetia; order Treponematales; family Treponemataceae; genus Treponema_D. Next base: position 1,892 of record JAFPYB010000194.1, read on the forward strand.
GTGAACCATCTAACCTTGGGAAACATCAAAAAACTTGTGGATTTGAACAACTCGTTCCTGTGGACATCGTTCACGCAGAACTGCGCAAAAGCGAACACCCGCGTTCTTGCCACCATCATTTCCACGGGACGGCACAACAGCGATGCCCTCACGTCCAGCATGGTAAGCGACAGCCTCGCAAAAGCCGCCAGCGCAATGAACGACATCAACGCAACATTGCGCGACCTGACAGAATTCCAGAAAGAATATTACAAGGGGCAAATCAGGCGAAACGTCATGGCAAAGCCTTCCTTCGACAGGGAAAAGGCCTTCACGTCGCCAGCGGAGGAAGTCGGGCAAATCAAGAAAAACTTTGCAGCAGGCATGGGAAAAGTTCCGTTCTACAACGAGCTTATAGCCGAAATTGTGCAGGAAGACCAGGGCGAGGACAAGGAGAAGAGACAGCAGGCCGTTTTGGCAAAGCTCAACATCGTCAAGAAGAACGAGAGGAGCGAAGAGCAAAAAGTCGATACGAAAGAACTTCTCATGGAAACAGTTCGGATGCTTGGCGGAATCCCGCTCCACATCGAGCAGATTACAAAGAAAATCACCGACAACCATGAAATTCTCGAAAGCGAGCACAATTCGATAAAGGACAAATTCTTCAAGAGCCTGCGCCGTGCCTTCGGACTTGCGGACAAGCCAATCATCTACCCGCTTGTCATCACAGACCAGCGCACAGGGGCGCAGCGCAGCGAAAAACTGGACTACAACGTGTTCATGGCGGATTTGTCCCTCAAGCAGCGTCGATATGGCGCGGTTTCCAACAAAAAGACCCAGGGCTACGCAAAACTCAACTCTCTCCCCGAGGACAAGATTCTCTCGTTCCTGTCGGCGCAGATAACCGAATGCCAGCGGACCATAGTGCAGCTTGGCGCGCTCAACGACTACTTCAAGGCGGCGGCATCCCCGTTGAACAAGTCCCGCATGAAGGGCTTCAAGATTGACATTGACGCGCTCAAGAACACCATTGTAAAAATAAACCAGCTTCGCGCCGAATACGTCTCGTACATGGAAGAGCAGGAGCAGATGAGGAAGCTCGGCATCAATTAAAGATACTCGGAAAACAGACGATTCCGAGCGCGTCCAATAGACTTCCACACCTAAAAAGTCTATTATATCTAGCTGATGAAAAAGCTAACAATTCGATTCATTTCACTTCTCATCGCAGCTTCGGCTGTTGTTTCGCAGGGCTTTGCAGACGCAAAGAATCAAAAGAATCAGCAGAACGATTCGGTGCAAGCTCCTTCCGACATGGCGGACGTCCAGAAGAACATGACGCTCATCATGGCGGAGCAGGACTTCAACTTGAATCCGCACATCGCATCATACTCAAGCGAAGCTCAGATTCTGGAGAACTTGTACGAGGGTGTTTTCTCCTACGACCCGAAGACGCTGGAACCAGTTCCCGCGCTGGCCGAATCATACAAAATTTCCAGGAACAAGAAGCGCTGGACGCTCACCATCAGGGCGGACGCAAAATTCAGCACGGGAGAAAAAATCACGGCAGCCCGCATCAGGCAGGCATGGCTTGATTTGCTGAAAACACCGGGCGCACCGTACGCATCCCTCCTCGACTGCATAACGAACGCGAATGAATTCAGGAACGGAAAATGCAAGGACAGCGACGTGGGCATAATCGCCAGGGACGACAAGACGCTCGTCGTGAACCTCGTAACACCGACTTCGCACCTTTCGCGCATCCTCTGCCACCATGCATTCGCCGCATACATGAACACGAATCCTCAGGCATACTCCGGCGCATATGCGCTTTCATCAAAGACGGGCGACACTTTCGTGCTGGAAAGAAACAAAAACTACTGGGACGCAAAAAACGTGCGCATTACCAAAATCACCATAATCTCATCAAGCGACTTGACCGAGAACACCTGGAAATTCAACACGGGAGAAGCCGACTGGGTCTCAAACATGGTCAGCACACAGCTTCTGCTGAACAAGAATTCCATGCAGATTTCGGCAATTTTCGGGACAGAGTACATTTTCTTCAGCTGCAAGAACTCGCCCTGCACCGATGCCGACTTCAGGAACGCGCTCATAGCCGCCGTGCCCTGGGACAAGCTCCGCGCCGGAATCCTCATCCCCGCCACGAACTTCATCTATCCGCTTTCAGGCTACCCGCTGGTGGAGGGATTGTCGGACACATCGATTGAGGACGCAAAGGAATTGATGGCCGAGGCACGCGCAAAGCTCAAGATTCCAAAGAACCAGAAGATAAAACTCACGTTCGGCATTGCAGAAAGCTCCGAGCGGCAGAAAATGTTCGTGGAAACACTCAAGGCGGCATGGGCACCCCTCGGCGTGGAACTTGTGCCGTCAGTCACCACGGAAGACCGTTACATCTCTTCCATTCCGGGCTGGAATGCCGATATTTTCACATACTCGTGGATTGGCGACTTTGCAGACCCCCTCGCGTTCCTCGAATTGTTCCGCGACGGCTCCACGCTCAACGTGTCAAACTGGAAGAACGAAAAATACACTGAATGCCTGAACAAGGCGGCGGAAGAAACAGACGTGCAGGCCCACTACAAGCTTTTGTCCCAGGCGGAACAGATTCTTCTGGATGACGGGGAAGTGCTTCCCGTCGCCCATTCCGTGAGCTTACACGCCATCGACGTGAACTGCGTGGGCGGCTGGTACTCAAACCCACTGGACATCCATCCGTACAAATATTTGTATTTCAAGAAGAATCCGCCGCTACCGCTCCAGACCATCGTTCTGGCAAAGTAGCGACTCAAGGAGGGCGGCGCATCCGGCTGTTACGTCCGAATACGTCTCCTCAAAATTGCCGGTGTACCATGGATCTGCCACATCGCACGAAAGTCCGCAAAACTCCAAGAGCTTGCGGACTTTTTTTTCGCTGTCGCGCCCGACAATACGCGCCAGATGGCGCAGGTTCTCGTCGTCCATGCAGACAATCAAATCAAAATTATCGTAGTCACCCGTTGTAACAATACGCGCCTTGTGGTCAGTGAAGGGAATTTGGTGCCGCACGAGCATATTCCGCGTTCCACGATGCATGGAATTACCGATTTCATCATAATCGGTGGCGGCAGAGTCTATAAAAAATGAATTTTCTTTTCCGGCAGCGCGCACAAAATGCTTCATGACCATTTCCGCCATGGGAGAACGGCAGATGTTCCCATGGCAGACGAACAAAATTTTCGTCACGGCAGAAGCGCTAGATTTCATCGATTTTTCCGCCTTTTTCCACGTGATTTGAGAAATCCACAAGCGAAGCCTTCACATCAACCCCACCATTCTTCTTCTCGATGACATAAAAGATGATATTCAGGCTTTGTATGCGCATTTTGCTCAAACCGTTATCAAGGACGGTTTCCTCAACCTCAACCGTGTCGCTCTGCTTGTAAAAACGCCGCCAGCTGGCAAGGGAAGTTTTGTAGCAGTCAACCACGCTCTCGAACGTAAGGCCGTCAATGCTTATTGCCCGCACCTTGTCGATTATTGCGTCAGCATTTTTGTCAGGCTCCATGTCCCGAATTTCTTTTCTTCCCCACGATTCTGCAGTTTTATTTGTAGATGCGTAATACATAAGTTCTCCATTGGTTAATTCTTTATTTTAGCACAGATTTTCAATCGATTCCATCAAATTCGTGAAAAAGAACAGTTGTTTCTCCCAATTTTATTGATTTTCATATTGACTTTTGCGGTCATATCTCGTAAACTATTATTCCCCGTATATCTTTAGATGATTGCTCGTCATCTATGAAAGGTGATTTTGGAAGATGCAGCCAAAATCATGAAATTTCTTTTTATTAAGGTATATACAATGAACACCATTTTTAAAAATGAAAAAGACCAGAAGTGGTACATCATCGATGCTTCTGGAAAACCACTCGGTCGTGTTGCTGCAAAAGCTGCCGCAATCCTTCGTGGCAAACACAAAGCCACATTCACTCCGGATCAGGAAGGTGATTTTGTCGTCATCATCAACGCCGACAAAGTAGCTGTTTCAGGAAACAAAGTGCAGGACAAGCTTTATCGCCACTACACAGGTTTCGTTCGCGGACTTCGCACATACAGCTTTGAAAAGCTCATCGCAAGAAAGCCCACAGAACCATTGGCTCGCACAATCTCTGGAATGTTGCCAAAAACACGTCTCGGACGCAAAATGCGTGGCAATCTCAAGATTTATGCAGGTTCAGAGCATCCGCACGCTTCACAGAACCCCACACCAATCGAGCTTTAATAGGAGTCAGTCATGGCAGTAAAGAATATTGCAATCGGAACAGGAAGAAGAAAGACATCTGTAGCTCGCGTATTCGTTCGTGAAGGCTCAGGAAAAATCGTTGTAAACGGAAAAGATGTCGCAGAATACTTCCCAACGGAAGTTATGGTTCGTACCGTTCACCAGCCGTTGTTGGTAACGAGCTACGAGAACAAATACGATATTTTGATTACCGTCGTTGGCGGTGGTCTCAAAGGTCAGGCTGCGGCTTGCTTGCATGGTATTTCACGCGCATTGCTCCAGATTGATCCGGATGCACGTGCTTCACTGAAAGCAAACGGCTTCCTCACACGCGACAGCCGCATGGTTGAGCGCAAAAAGTATGGACAGAAGGGCGCTCGCCGCCGCTTCCAGTTCTCAAAGCGCTAATTTTCGGCTTTTGCTATACAAATACCCGCTCAGTGCGGGTATTTTTGTTTCAGCAAAATAAAACTATCGAACGCAAGTGAACAATTCAGACGAATTTGAAATTTTGAACCTCACCGAGCTTTCAGACGGAATCGCAGGGATTTTCTGCTCCCAGGGCACATCATTCTACATTCGGTTCGATTATCTTGAGACCGTCGCAAAAGACAGAATCAAAATCGGGGAGAAATTTTCTTCGGAGGAATGGAACGACATCATCAATGCCGCGCTCTGTTTCGCAGCGGAGACAAAAGCCACAGAATATTTGTGCCGCGCGGAACAGTGCCACTTCAAGCTTGCCCAAAAGCTCGTCCAGAAGAAAATGGAAAAATCCGCCGTAAACAAGGCCCTCGCCTACTTGGAGCAGAAAAATCTACTGAACGACGAGCGGTACTGCTCGTCATGGCTCCAAGACCACACCATGTTCAAATTTCAGGGGCGCACGCGGCTTTTGTCGGAGCTGCTTTCCAGGGGCATAGACAACAGGACGGCAAAAAAAGCCCTCGATTCGTTCTTTTCCGAGAATTCCGAGGAAGATTTCTGCAAAAAAGCATATCGCTCGGCGCTCCGACAGGGAAAATCATCGGACAAACTGCTGAAATTCATGCTGGACGCGGGATTTTCCTACAAGCTCATTCAAAAAACAAAAATCTATTTTGAGGACGCAAATCACCTAGAAGAAAAAATCTAAAAATCTTACAATAAGGAAGAGGTTTTTAAGCAAAAATGGCAGGAGACACCAAGCCGACAGTCTATTCCGCATTAGAGGCAGCAAGAATTTGCGGGGTTGTCAATCAAACATCAATAAACTGGATTAAGAGCGGATTTTTAAAAGCATTCAAAACACCGGGCGGACAGTTCCGGGTGTACCCCGACGACCTTGCCGACTTCATGCAGTCGCGGAACATGGCAATCCCGTCAGAGCTTTTGGAAGCCTGCACGCGCTTTTCAGGCAAAAAGACGCTCCTGATTGTTGACGACGACAGGGGCTTGAACACGGTCATAAAACACTACATCCAAAAAAAGCTCCCGAACTGGGAGATTTTTCAGGCATTCGACGGATTTGAGGCAGGCTCCATCATGACCGAAAAAAAGCCCGCCTGCATCGTGCTTGACCTTGACCTGCCCGGCATAAACGGCGTTGATTTGTGCAAAAAAATCAAGGAAGACGAAAAATTCGGGAATCCCAAAATCATCATCGTAACAGCCCTTGAAAACAAGGAGACTGAAATGCAGGTGAAAAGCCTGGGAATCCAAGAATTCATCAAAAAGCCAATCGACCTCGTTGAACTTGAAGGCTTCATCAGCCAAGAATAGTGCATCAAAAACCTTGTCAACCTGCTGGCACGGATTCGGCTACTCCTCCGCCTTTACGAAAAAAAGCTTTATTCCTTCGTCCTTGAACTTCTGCTTTACGGCCGCTATCACCGCCCGGACTTTATCCTTGTCGCTGTCCGCCACATAGCTTATCATCAAAAAATTCGTCTCAGGCCAAGTGGAACTTCCCAGCTTGTAGTCTCCCGCGCCGCGCCCGTTCACAAGCGGCACGACCGTGTACAAAATATTCGGGATGTATTCTTCCAGTGTCTCGATAATATCATCCTGCACGGACTGATTCGCGATTATTTCTGCCCTATACATTTTTTTCTCCCCTACAAGTCCGCGTAATCGGAAAATTCATTGGGCGATGAAATCATCTGATTTTTCATCGCGTCAATCTCGTCCTTTGAGAGCGTGAGCATCACCTGAATCTTGCTCTTTGTCGTCTTTTTTTCCCGCATGACAAGGGAATAAAGCACGGGAATGAAAAAGAGCGTGACGAAAGTTGAGGACGAAAGCCCGCCAACGACTGCCACACCAATCGGCTGAACCATGGCCGAGCTTCCGCTCTTGGCAAAGCACATTGGAATCATGCCCAAAATCGTGGTGAGGGTCGTCATCAAAACAGGGCGCAGTCGGCTGGTCCCTGCCTCAAGGCACGCATCCTTCATTTTTAGCCCGCGGTCCAGAAGCAGGTTCGTGTAGTCAACGAGAATGATTCCGTTGTTGACTACGATTCCCACCAGCATGATTAGCCCCACCGCGCTCGTCATGCTGAACGCCTGCCCCATAATCTTGAAGATGAACACAACGCCGATGATGAGGAAGGGAATCGTCATCAAGTTGATGAACGGAGCCTTGAAGCTCTCATACGTTCCCGCCATCACGCCGAACACAAGAAGAATTGCCATCAGCCCGATTTTCCCGTAGGTGTTGCCCTGCTCCTGAGTGTCCTTCCATGCTCCCTCATAGCTTATTGTAACACCCTCAGGCACAATGAAGCTCGAAGCGATTCCGTCCTTTATGTCCTGCACGATTTCCGTGGAATTCCTGTCGCTTTTCTTGTCCGCCGACACCGACACGATTCTGGTCTGGTTCTCGCGCCGGATTGAGACCGGGCCAAGCCCCTTCTTGACCTCGGCAAAGTTCGCCACGCTCACCATGCCGCTGTTTCCTTTGACGTAAATCTGCTCAAGGTCGGCAGTGCTCTTCCGGTCGCCTTTCTGGTACAAAAGCACGACGCTGTACTCTTTTCCGTTCTCGCGGTACGTTGTGGCGGTGACTCCGTTTATGGCGTAGTTGATTTCCTTGGCCACCGTCTGCACGTCCACGCCGAAGGAATAGGCGCGCTGGCGGTCGATTATTACCTGAATCTCAGGCAAGCCCTCCTCCGTGTCTATGGAAACTTCGCCCACGTCGGAAATGGACTCCATCACCGCGCGAACTTGGGACGCAACCGTGAGAGCCGCGTCAAGATCGTCGGAGCGCACGCGCAGCTTGAACTCGCTACCTGTCATCTGCCGCCCGAACCCCTGGGAGAACGTGAACCGCGCCCCAGGATAATCGCCGAAATGGGCACGGAGCTTGGTCTGCACATCGTTGCTCGTATCAATCTGGTACTCAGACTTGGGCAGATTTATCTGGATTGAGCCTTTGTTCGTGGTGCTGGCCCCCCGCCCCGTTCCGATTGACGTGATTACAGTAGTGTAGCCTTTTATCTCAGCCTGGCAAATCCGCTCAAAATCCTTGAGGATTGTCTGCGTCTCGCTGAGGGACGTTCCGTTGGGAAGCGTCAGGTTCATAGTCACGCTGGAATCGCTTCCGTTGTTCATCATGTTGATTTTTAGCGTCGGAATGAACACAATCGCCATCAAAAGAACAGAAACGCAGACAATGCAGGTGACGAGCCGATGGGAAAGGGCAGCCTTTAGCCCGACTCGATAGAGCTTGGTGAGCGCCGTCATGGGAAGCTCCAAAAGCTCGTAGAATCTTTTGAGCGGAATGAACGTTATGGGCTTTTCCTTTCTGTTCGTGAGCGGAAGAAATTTTCCGGCAAGGACCGGGACAAGGAAAATCGCCACAAAAAGGGAAGAGACGAGGGCAATTACGACAGTGAAGATGATTCCCTTGAACATCTGCCCCATCATGCCCAAGTCCTTCAAAAAGAAGATGAACGGCAGGAACACGCAGATTGTGGTGAGGTTTCCCGACACGACGGACATTATCATTTCCGACGAGCCGAGCACAGCCGCAACTTTTGCCTTTGCACCGCGCGTCCTGTACACATAGATGTTCTCAATCATTACGATGGATGCGTCAACAATCATTCCAACGCCCAAAATCAGGCCGGTGAGCGTCATCATGTTCAGCGTGATTCCCGCAAAGCTCATGCACAAAAGCGTGATGATGATTGACAGCGGAATCGATATTGCGATGATTAGCGTTGATTTCCCGGACTTCAAGAACAGGAACAGGATGATGACCGCAAGAATGAGTCCCGTGTATGCGGAGTCCAGAAGCGTTCCAATCGTGTCGTTGATGGAATCGGAGTCGTCCGAGATGATATCCAGCGTCACGTCGCTGGGTACAAGCTCCTGGATTTGCGCGATTTTTGCCCGCGTCGCCTTTGCCACAGTGACCGTGTTCTTGCCAGACTGCTTGGTGACGGAGACGTACACGCCCTGCTCGCCGTTTATGAACACTTCGCTCGTCTTGTCCTTGTAGCCCAAGTACACGTCGGCAAGATCCGAAAGACGCACCACATAGCCGCCCACCGTGGTGATAATCGTGTTCCGCACCTCATCCACGCTGGAAAACTCACCGGTCGTTCTTATCGTATAATCCTTGATTCCCTCGTTGATTTTTCCGCCGCCAAGCTCCAGGTTCTGCTTTGAAAGCGCGGAAGAAACGCTGGCCATAGTCAAATTGTACGCCGCAAGCCTGTTCTGCGACACATCAACACGGAGGATTTTCTCCCGCCCGCCCGAAACAGAGGCTTCCGCCACGCCGTCTGTCTGCTCTATCAAGTCAACAATCTGGTCTTCCGCAATCTGCTTCAAGTCGTCGTTGGAACGGTTTCCGCGCACCGCAACACGCATAATCGGCATGGAATCCGCATCCATTTTCATGATGGACGGAGTTCCAGCGTCGTCAGGAAGATTCTTTGACACGCGGGAGATTTTGTCGCGCACATCGTTCGTGGCAGACTCAAGGTCGGTGCCGTAGTTGAATTCAAGAGAAATGGAAGAAGAGCCTTCCGAGGACGTTGATGTGATTTTCTTAAGCCCAGAAACGGAGACAAGCTGTCCTTCCAGCACTTTCGTCACGGTCTTTTCCACCGACTCAGGCCCCGCGTTCGTGTATGTTGTGCGCACGCTGATATAAGGCGAATCAACGTCCGGCATCAGGCTTATGGCAACGTTCTTGAGCGTGAAAAGCCCGATTATTCCAAGAAGCGTGAATACAATGAGCGTAAGAACAGGATGCTCAAGGGTGTTTTTTGAAATGCTCATTGCTGTCTCCCGCTCGCGCCGCCATTCTTTCCGCCGCGCTCGCCAGTACGTTCGCCATTTTTCACGCCAGTGCCGTCACCACGCCCGCCGGCTTCCGCCTTTTCGACTGCCTGCGCCTCCCCGCCAGATTTCTGTGCAGAAGAAACGCCGTTCGTAATGTCCTGAATCTTTGAGCCGTCGCCCAGCGATGTCTGCCCCTGGACAACGACTTTTTCCCCAGCCTTAAGCCCGCTCGCAATCTGCACCAAGCCGTCAACACTCTTTCCAAGCGTCACCTCGTTCTTCGTCACCGTATTGTCGGAGTTCACCGTGTAGGCATAATACTTGTCCCCGTTCTGTACAAGGGAATCGCTGGGCATGACAACCAAGCCCTCGTAATCCTCGGTGAACAGGACGACTTTTGCAAACATTCCGGCATTTATCCTAAAATCGCGCTCGTCAAACACAAGCACAATTTCCTTCGTGCGGCTCGTGGAATCAACGACGGGGGAAACACGGCTCACAGTCGCCTTGAACACCACGCCAGGATACGCCTCAACGCTGGTGTTAGCCTTGAGTCCCACCCTAAGCACCGCCACAAACCGCTCGGGAACATTCGCACGAATCTGGAGATTGTTCACGTCGCCCACCTGAGTGATTGCAGTTCCCGTGGAAACAGTCGTTCCGTTCTTGAGGGGCGTGGAAATGATGCTTCCAGAAATCGGGGCGTAAATCGGGCTTTGGCGGAAATAACTTCCGGGCGAGCTTGGGTCTATGTAGCCGATGACCTGTCCTTTCGACACCTTGGAGCCGAGCATGACGCTCATGGAGATGACTTTTCCCGACACATCGGGAAAGACCGAAACCGAGTTCTGGCTTTCAATCTCGCCGTTCGTGGAAACGTAGCCGTGGAGCGTCATGACTTCAAGGGTCTGCGTCTTTACGGAAACCACAGAGCCTCCGCCGCGACCGCTCCTGCCGCCCTTCATGCCCGCAGGAGCCGCCCCCGAGCTTTTTTTCTGGATGTTCGCCACGACGATGCACACCGCGAGGAGCGCAAGAACCAGCACGACAACAAGAAATGACCGAGATTTTTTCAATCTATAAAAATCCATATGATTCCTTCTCTATTCCGTTTTTTTTGAAAGGCTTCCGAAGGGAACGCCGATTGTGTTTTCAAGATTCAAGATGGTGGACGAAAGTTTGAGTATCTCGTTTTTCAGAGAAACCTGCGCGCTCAACAATGATGAATTTGCGTTCTGGAGCGCAAGAAAGTCCTTTACGCCGCGGTTGTAGGCATCAAGTGTCATGTTGTAGCTCCTCTGGGCAAGAGTCACATTCGCCTGCTTTGCCTTTATTGAGGCCTGGCTCGTCTCTATGGAGCGCAAATACGAATTGATGTTCATCTGGAGCGTCGTCCTTGCGTTTTTGAGCTGAAGCTCGTAGTCCTTTTTGCTCTCTTTGGCCGTCTCGATTGCATCATGCCTTGCAGACCAGGGAAGCACACCGTCAAGAGGAATTGACGCGCTCAATGAAAGGCTCGTGGATTTTGCCGCGTCAGTGCTTGCTGGCGGGTCCCCATCGTAGTTGGCGTACCAGTACTGGTCGCGCCAGTTAAGAGAAGCGCGGATGGACGGCGCATACGCGGAAAACCGCGCGTCAAGAACTGAGTTGTCCGCCGCCTCAATGCGTTTTTCCAGCGTCTTTATGGTGGAAGAATAAATCTCAACGCCCTCAAGGCTTATCTTGTCCAGCATGATTTTGTCCTCCAGCGTTCCGTCAAGCTCAATCGGCTCCTCCAAATCGATTCCCAAAAGCTGCTTGAAGGACGCAAGGTCATTCTCGTATGTTGTGCGCGCGCTCGCCACCGTGGGAATCGTGCTCTGGTAGCTCACCTCGGCAGAAAGCACGTCAAGCTCGCTGAGCCGTCCCTGATTGTACTTGGCAAGGTTCGAGTTGTACTGGCTCCGTGAAATCTCGCTGTTTTTCTCCTGCAGGGCGATGTTCTCCTTTTCGTACAACAGATTGAAGAACGCCTCCCGAACGCTCAGCTCAATGGCTCTGAGGGAATCCACAAAGGATATTTTGCCGATATCGTAGTTGAGCTTGGCCGCCTGCATCTTAGTGTACAGATTGGCAGTGAGCGACACGGAGACTGTCGCCGAAATGCCGAAATTCGCGTCGTATTTTGAGCGGGCCGCCTCGTCCGTCAAATCATTGAGCGGAATACCCGCGCTGCCGTCAAATGTGATTGTGGGGCTGGCAGAGTTCCACGAATGTGATTTTGCCCGCTCCAACGCAGACAACGTGATTTCGTTCCGCTGGACGGAAACATTGTTCTCAAGCGCCCGCTTTACTGCATCATCAACAGTCAAAACTGTCCCATCCTGGGCATATGCCATGAACGTGAAAATCGCGGCAGAAAAAATCAAAAAAGTCCTTCGCATGAAATCTCCCCTTTTCTTATCACTTTTTTAGTTGGAAGGCATTCGGACAACAGAAGTTTCCGAACATATATAATCATAGTCCATATTCGTCTTTTAAACCAAAAAGATTTGTTTTATAACAAAAATTTCTTTTTTTATGGAACGTTACCGCCATGACACGATTTTATTGAGCATGGGCATTGTTGACATTTTTTTTTCGATTCATATAATGAATTCCATGTTCAAAACTATCCGTGCGACAGTTCACTTTTTCTCGTTTTTTAAGGCGTACTTTTATTACGGCTACTCGTGGACTTCTCTTGACCGCATGGAAGAATCATGTTGATTTCATACACCACGAATGATTTCAGGACTTCCAGAGGGGAGTCCTTTTTTTTGCGGTTCCTCAATTTTTCAAAAACACGAAAATTCAATTTTAAATATTCAGGAGAACAATATGATTATAGTATTAAAGAACAATTCCGACCAAAAGAGAATAGACAATTTCATCAACGGTCTGAAGGGACGCGGGCTTGATGTCCATGCGGTGCACGGAACGGAGACGACGATTCTCGGACTCATCGGGGACACGTCAAAGCTCAACACTGAAGAATTCAAGGTCTACGACTTCGTTGAAAGCGTCCAGCGCGTAAAAGAGCCGTACAAGCAGGCAAGCCGCGCATTCCACCCGGAAAACACGGTCATTTCGGTCAAAGGCGAAAACATTGGAGACGGAAAGACGATTACAGTCATGGCAGGTCCATGCTCGGTGGAAACGCCAGAACAAATCACAGAAGTGGCAAAAGATGTCAAGGCAAGCGGCGCGCGCTTCCTTCGCGGCGGCGCATTCAAGCCGAGAACGTCGCCCTACGCGTTCCAGGGGCTTGGAGCCGAAGGCTTGGAACTGCTCAAAATCGCCAGGGCGGAGACAGGGCTTCCCATCGTCACGGAACTGATGAACCTCAGGCAGATTCCGCTTTTCGAGGACGTTGACATAATCCAAATCGGTGCGCGGAACATGCAGAATTTCGACTTGCTCAAGGAAGTCGGAAAGCTCAACAAGCCAGTCCTCCTAAAGCGCGGACTTGCCAACACGGTAAAGGAATTCTTGATGAGCGCCGAATACATCTTGTCGGAGGGAAACCAGAACGTCATCCTCTGCGAGCGCGGAATCCGCACATTCGACAGCTACACCAGAAACTGCCTTGATTTGAGCGTCGTTCCCTTCCTCAAAAAAGAGTCCCACCTGCCAATCATCATTGACCCGAGCCACGCCTGCGGCATCCGCTGGATGGTTCCCACGCTGGCAAAAGCCGCCGTTGCGGTGGGGGCAGACGGTCTCATCATCGAAGTCCACAACGACCCGGAAAAGGCCTTGTGCGACGGAGAGCAGTCGCTCACGCCGCCCCAGTTCGACGACTTGATGAAGATTCTGGCAAAATACGCCGCCGTGGAAGACAGACACCTGTAATTTTTCGAGCCTCATTCCCGCCCACAACGCGGGAATGAAAGCACACAGGAAAAACTGCTGCTCAGAGAGCATCCCCCGAACGTATTTGCTCGCATCGAATCTTGCTTATCCTGAAATCTTCCATCTCTTCCACCGTGAACTTGAATCCGCCGAATTCCACAGACTCGCCCAAAAATGGGAATCGGTCAAGTTTTTCGATAATGAATCCAGCCAAAGTCTCGTTCATAGACGACTCAAGCTTTATGCGCAAGATTTCCTCCAAATCCACAAGGCGCACGGAACCTTCAAGAATCGTGTCCGAAAAATCGTCGTTCCCGCCCGAAACGTCCGTGGAATACCCCTTCCGGTCATCGTCCGCAATGCCGCCGAAAATCTCCCTGGCAATATCCTCTCCAGTCAATATGCCGTCGGTGCCGGAATATTCGTCTATGACCACGGCAAAATTCTGCCTGTTCTGGTGCAAAAGGCTTTGTACTTGGCTCATTTTTGTGGTGCCCGGGATAAAAATCGGCTCGCGCATGACTTTCCGCACATCGAATTCGCCCTTCTCCTCGGAATAAAAGAGCAAATCCTTCACATACAAAACACCGATGATGTTGTCCAAATCGTTCTCAAAGACGGGAAAACGCGAAAGCCTTCGCACCTCGGAAAGCATGATTATGTCGCGGAAGGAGGCGTTGGGCTGGATTGCGACGACTTTCTTCCGCGGAACCATGATGTCAACGGCGGCAAGGTCAGTGAACTTGAACACGCGCGTCATCATTTTCTTCTCGCTGTTCTCAAGCACGCCCTCTTCGCCACCCACCTCAATGAATGTCTTGATTTCGTCCTCCGTGAACGATACGCTTTTTTTCTGCGTGTTTATGCCGAAAATGCGGAGAATGGTGCGGGAAAGGAAAGTGAAGAACATGACGAGCGGCCGAAGCAGCCAGAAAAAGAAGGTGACAAAACCCGAAAGAAAATAGGCGATGCTTTCTGGATGGCGTGTTGTCACGCTTTTAGGAGTGATTTCTCCAAAAATCAAGAGTAGAATGGTGGAAATTGCGGTGGCGATGCCAAGACCTTTCGCGCCGAAAATCCGCAGGAACACAGAGGTGAGGACGACGGAAAGCGCGACGTTCACAATTTCGTTCCCCACAAGAAGCATGTTCAAAAGCTCCTCTTTCTTGTCCAGAAGTTTCCCGACGCGCTTTGCTTTTTTGTCGCCTTTTTTCCGCAAGAAATGAACCTTGAGTTTGTTCAAGGCCAAAAACGCACTCTCGCTGGCGGAAAAGAGAAGCGAGAGCGTTACGAACGTAGTTGCCGCAAGCAACAGAATGACAAGTCCTAGCGGACTATTCGATGGGTCGTCCATATCTATTGCGCATTCTCCGTTGCAGGCGGAACATTTGCGCCTTCAGAAGGAGCCGGGGCAGGAGCGTTGGCGGCAGATTCAGATTCTTTCATCATTTTTTCAAATTCTGTCTCGCGATCGGCTGCAAGCTGAACCATCTCCTTGATTTTATCAGCATATTCGCTCGTTGGATTTGCGTCATATGCCTTCTGGAAGCAATCCTTGATTTTTCCATACTGAATGGAACCGCTCTGGGCAAGGAGATAGCCGGCCGTATAATACGCCTGCTGCCGGTCGTCGGGCAACAAAAGCTCGTTTTCGGCAACAGCAATGAACTCGTCGCTCGCCGCCGTTGGATTCTGGTCAAGGAAATAATCCACGGCCTTGTTGTTGGCAATGACCAGCAAGTGCTTTCCAACCAAGCCGGACTCGTTCTTTTTGTCCGCCTCCACAAGGGACTTGCACAAGCCCGACAGAAAAAAGCGGTAATCCACGGGCGTTTTCTCAAAGAATGCGTCGATTGCCTGCGCCTTCTCAACGCCCCTCGCCTTCTTGATTTTTGCCATGTCGCCTTCAAATGCGGCGATTTTTTCCTGCGCTCCTCCGAGCATCTCCATGAACTGAGCTTCGGTCGTGTCGGCTGAAACGGGAAGCACATCAATAACAAGCCCGCCCTCGGAAACGACGTAGAACGCTGGGGTCTGACCCACGTTGTATATGCGGGCAAGATTGATGTCGTCAAGGAGCGTGTTCACAAAATTGATTGCCTTGTTCTTCTCGGCTTCTGGGGCATCGGGCGTATCGTAGATGATTACCTCCGCCTTTTCGGCTTCGGAAAAACGCGCCTCGGAAAAACTCACGTTCACCAGAACAAAATCTTTCACAAGATTCTGCACAAAATCAGCTCTGGCGATGAATTCATCCTGCATTTTTTTGCTGGACTCGTCCTTGTCATCGCTGAAAAACAAGATGATTTTTTTTCCATTCTTTGCAGAAAACATTTTTCCTGCTTCAAAACTCGTAATCCAATTTGAAGCATCGAAATCTTTCAAATTGATTTTTCTATCCTCGGTGGCAGAACCGATATTCCCGGAAGATTCTGCACGATGGCATGAAAACAACGTTGCGCCGCACAAAACGAGCGCAGAAATAAGGGATATGATTTTCTTCATTTTCAAATGATACGAATTATTGCGATTTTTAGCAATCGCTGTACGACAAAGGCTTTCGCCCCAGAATTTTTTTCGGCAAAGCCCAAGACCGATCCTGTCCCAGCCTAGGGCGTGGGGACTACAGCCGCTCTTCAACGCTTCCGTCTCCGTGGGCAATAAACGCCACCGGCCGCAGCTTGGTGAAAAATCCCACTTCAACAACACCAACAATCCCCGCGATTTTGTCCTCCATTTCTTTCGGACTCACGGGATTTTTCCAAGTTATGTCGAGAATCTGGTTTCCATTGTCGGTAATCACAGGCCCGCATTTGCGAACCCCTTCCCGCAGAACGCAGGCGGCTCCCAGCTTTTCCAGGGATTTTTCCACGCTCAAACGCGCCGCGCCCACAATCTCCACGGGAAGCGGGAATTTTGTCCCCATGTGTTCCACCGATTTTGATTCGTCAGCCACAATCGCATAGAAGCGCGAATTGTACGCCACGATTTTTTCAAGAAGAAGAGCCGCGCCGCCGCCTTTTATGAGATTGTTCTCCCCGTCTATTTCATCCGCGCCGTCAATGGTCAAATCAAGTTCCCCGCCAATGGAGCGGTCGTTCAGCGTGCAAACGCGGATTCCCAAGTCGCGGCAGTAGTTCTCCGTCTGAAAACTGGTGGCGACTGCCTGTATGTCGGAAATTGTGCCGTCGGCGATGCGCTCCGAGAGCCGTTTTACGGCAGGAAGAGCCGTGCTTCCTGTTCCAAGCCCAATTTTCATGCCGGAAAAGATTTTCCCCTCGCGGATGAGCGTGTCAATTGCAGTTGTCGCCGCAAGGACTTTCTGTTCGTCTTTTGAAATCATTTTTTCTTCCTTACTGATAAAGGTCTCTTTTTGCGATTAGTATACCGAAAAAGAAGAAAAAATTCAGTTGCAATATTTTCTTTTTTTGATATAATCTACTTATTCACTAGGAAATAAGGACAATCAAATGAAAATTTCAACACGTGGAAGATATGCGCTTCGGTTCATGATTGACCTTGCGCAACACGACAATGGAGAATACATCGCACTTAAAGACATTTCCAAGAGGCAGGATATTTCCGTCAAATATTTGGAGCAGATTACATCACTTTTGAGCAAATTCGGCATTTTGGTGAGCGTGCGGGGACCGCAGGGCGGCTACAAACTTGCGAAATCACCGGCTGAGTACAAAATAGGCGACATCCTGAGAATCACGGAGGGAAATCTTGCCCCCGTGGCGTGTCTTGAATCAGATGTGAACACCTGCGAAAAAAAAGATATATGCAAGACACTTTTCCTGTGGGAAGGGCTTTCAAAAGTCGTAAACGAATACTTGGACAGCATCACCCTTGAAAACCTCGTGGAGCGAAACCAAGAAGACGACGGCTACATGTACATGATTTAAGAAATGCCCGCCCCGCACAAACCATTTCTCGGGGCAAGGCAAAAAGAGTTCGCGAAGCGAATCTGTAGAAGTTCGCGAAGCGAATCTTCATTATTCCTCTTTTTCTTTCAGCACGGCAAGGAACGCACTCTGGGGAAGCTCCACGTTTCCAATCATCTTCATGCGCTTCTTTCCTTCCTTCTGTTTTTCAAGAAGTTTTCGCTTTCGCGTCACGTCTCCGCCGTAGCACTTGGCAAGAACGTCCTTGCGAACAGGGTTCACGGTTTCCCGCGCAATGATTTGGCTTCCGATTGCGCCCTGAATCGCAATCTTGAACTGCTGCCGCGTGATTTCGCCTTTGAGCCGCTCGCACACTTTTTTTGCATGGGCAGTCGCCTCCGGCTTGTAGGCAAGCTGGCTCAAAGCGTCCACAGGCTTTCCGTTCAAGAGAATATCGACTTTGACAAGTTCCGTGGGCTGATAGTCCGTCACCTCGTAGTCGAAGGACGCATAGCCCCGGCTGTAGCTTTTGAGCCGGTCATAAAAATCGAAGAGGACTTCGGCAAGGGGCATCTCGTAGGTAAGCTCCACACGCTTTTCGTCAAGATAGTTCATGTTCTTCTGAACGCCGCGCTTTTCCACGCACAGGTTCATGATTGAGCCAATGTACTCGGTTGGCGTGATGATTGTCGCCTGAATGTACGGCTCCTTCGCCTCGCGGATTCGCCCCTCGGGATATTCCGTGGGATTGTCTATCGTCTTCTCCTCGCCGTTGGTGAGCGTAATCTGGTAGCGCACGCTGGGAGCCGTGAAAATAACAGCCTGGTCGTAATCGCGCTCAAGACGCTCCTGAATGATTTCCAAGTGCAGAAGCCCCAAAAATCCGCAGCGGAATCCGTTTCCCAGCGCAATGGAATTGTCCTTTTCGTAGATGAGGCTCGCATCGTTGAGCTTGAGCTTTTCCATAGAATCCTTGAGTTCCTCGTAGTCGTTGGAATCCATAGGATATATGGAAGAAAAGACAACCGGCTTTACGTCCTTAAAGTCAGGAAGAGGCTCCGGGGCGGGATCAGAGGCGAGCGTCACAGTGTCGCCCACACGCACGTCGGAAACAGTCTTTACGCCAGAGATGATGTAGCCCACATCGCCTGCCGAAAGCTCACCCGTCTCCTCGTAGCTGATTTTGAAAATACCGATTTGGTCAACCTTGTAGTCCGCATTGTTGGACATGAACCGGATGACATCGCCTTTCTTGATTCTGCCTTCCTTCATGCGGATATGGATGATGACACCGCGGTACTCGTCGTAATGGCAGTCGAAAATGAGAGCCTGAGCCTTCGCGCCCGGGTCTCCAGAGGGCGGCGGAAATTTTGTGACAATCGCCTCCATCAAGTCGTCAATGCCAACGCCTGTTTTTGCGCTCACAGGTACTGCGTCCGCCGAGTCCAGCCCCAAGTCGTGCTCAATCTGGTGGTTCACGCCGGGAATGTCCGCGCTTGGCAAATCGATTTTGTTGATGACAGGCACAATCGCCAAATCGTGCTCCATCGCCATGTACAGGTTTGACACAGTCTGGCTCTCAACGCCCTGTGAAGCATCAATCAAAAGCAGGGCACCCTCGCACGAGGCAATGGCGCGGCTCACCTCATAGGAAAAGTCCACATGCCCCGGCGTATCGACAAAATTCAGCTCGTAGAGGAATCCGTCCTTCGCCTTGTACGGGATGGTGACAGCCTGGCTCTTTATGGTGATTCCGCGCTCGCGCTCAATATCCATGTTGTCGAGAATCTGGTTTTTCATCTGCCGCTCGTCGATGATTTTCGCCTTTTGGATGAGACGGTCGGCAAGGGTGGACTTTCCGTGGTCAATATGCGCAACAATGCAGAAATTGCGCTTGAATTTCATCTCTGTCATCAGATTACCCCTTTTGTTGAAGGAATGTCGCCGTTACGCCTCGGGTCAATCTCAACCGCGCTCCTGATTGCCCGCGCAGCCGCCTTGAACAAGCCTTCCATCTTGTGGTGGTCGCTCCGCCCGCGCAGCGTGTCCAAATGAAGATTGCACCTTGCGGCCTGCACGAATCCGTTCCAAAAATCATCAAAGCAATCTGTCTGGAACGTGCCTGTTTTTCCGTCCTGCACCGAAACGAGGGGAATGTTCGACAAATCCGCCTCGCACACAAGGAAGGGACGGCCGCCGAAATCCACGCTGGCGCGGAGCAAACTTTCGTCCATCGGATAGAGGAAAGAGCCTGAGCGGAAAATGCCGGCACAGTCGCCCAAAGCCTTGGCGAAGCACTGTCCCAGAACGATTCCGGTGTCCTCGATAGTGTGGTGCTGGTCCACGTTCAAGTCGCCCGCAATGCGTCCCGACAAGTCAAAAAGACCGTGCTTGCAGAAAGATTTTAGAAGATGGTCAAAAAAGCCGATTGGATTTTCCACCGAGCACTTTCCTGTGCCGTCAAGGTTCAGCGTCAGTTCAATCTGCGTTTCCCCAGTTATTCGCTTGATTGTCGCAGTTCTCATAATCCCCCACAATTCCTACAGCATGACTTTTCTAAGCGCGTACTCAAGGATGTCCGTCGCGCCAAGCGCGTGGAGCTTCGGAAGAAGCGTCGGAACCTCGCTCTTTTGAACAGCGATTTTGACTGCGTAGCCAGTTTCGCCGAAAAGCGGAGAGACCGTGGGGCTTTTCATCGCCGGAAGCCCCTTGATAAGCGCGTCGAATTTCTCTTTTGATACGTTCATCTCAAGCATGACGCGGTTCCGTGCGTTCAGCACAGACCCGAAGAGCATTTTCAGCTCCATGATTTTCTGCTTTTTTGCAGGATTCTTGAGTGCTTCTTTTGACGCATACATTCTCGTGGAAGAAGTCATGAGCGTATCCACGATTTTCAGGTTGTTCGCCTTGAGGGAAGAGCCTGTGGACGTGTTGTCAATCAAAATCTGCGCCAAGGACTCCTCCGTATTCTGCACGAACCCTTCGCTCGTTCCCCAAGTGCGGAAAATAGTCCCGTCGATTTTTTTGTCCGCCACCCAGCGTTTGCTCAAATTCTGGTACTCGGTGGCAATAGTGACAGGCGTTTTGATGAGCGCGTCATAATCCACAGATTCCGGCACAGCCGCCACAATCCGCACGGGGTCAAAGCCCAAGTCCATAATCTCCTCGATTTTGTCCTCAACGTTGTTCTCATACACCCAGTCCTTGCCCGAAAAACCTATGTCCGCCTTGTTGTTCGCCAGCAAGTAGCTTGCAATCTGCGGCTTTACCACCTGAAACGCAAGATCCTCCTGATTCGATGTGGGAAAATACGTCCTGTCCTTCAATTTGATTGAAATTCCCACGTCGCCCAAAAGCTCGTACACCGATTCGTAAATCCTGCCCTTTGCAAGAAGAATGCGCAATTTGTCCATTTTTTTCTCCATTTATTTTAAAAGCAAACAGAAATTCTCAACGATTTTTTCTGCATAACTATAATTAACACTTTCAGTCACCAGCTCGCCGAACAGCGAATCCTTGCCCACATACGGCTTGAGCCTGATTTCCGTCTTCTTCCGCGCGATGTAGTCATCCAAGTAGTCGTGGATTGCGCTTGCAAGAAGCGTCCCAAAATCCTCAGCCTGCGCGTCCGTCAGCTCCCTGATTTTTTTTGCGTCCGACAGATTCTTTAAGGCCCGTGTTGTCTGCTCGGTTATTTTCTTTCGATACTGCCCCGCAATTTCCTGCACTGAATCCGAAAAATATTTTTCGCTCTCGATAAAAGAATTGATTAGAAGAAGCGGCTCTTTTTCATTCAGCTTGAACCAGCGGTTCACGATTGCCCTGAGAACGCTGGCGGCAGAATAACGCGACGCAAGGGCCTCAATGTTGTTCGGAATGAAAAAAGTCTTAGAAAGCACTTCGCCGCAATACTTCACCGTGTCCGAAATCATGTCCTCGCGGCTGTTGTAATGGTTGTAGAGCGATGCCTTCTTTATTCCCAGCCTGGAAGAGATTGCGGCAAGGGATGTTGCGCCAACACCTTTTTCAAAAGAACACGCAAGAACTGCACTGATTATTTTTTCCTTTGAAACCTTTGCATTGGAACGCATCGCTCATCTCCATTTTTAGACTACCGATGATTAGTTTATAGGAAAAAAGCGACATAGACAACAAATTTCACCGCTTTGCCCACAGGTACAAATATGCCTGCGTCCGTGCGGCAAAACGCTCCGTCCGCAAAAGCGCGCGCACTTCCTCGCGGGAAAACCAGCCGGCCTCAATTTCCTCCAGCGGAGACGAGCTTTCATGGAACTGCCCGTCGGCAACCCCCAGAACGCAAACATTCTTCTCGTTGGAAAACCCCACCGCACTGTAGCTCTCCCCAAGCACCTCGTCAATCTCCACAATGCGAAGCCCAGTCTCCTCAAAAAGCTCGCGGTCGGCAGCGACCTCCAAAAGTTCCCCAGACTCAATCAATCCTGCAGGGAAATTGTACACCCATTCGCCCACTGCCATGCGGTACTCCTTGTTCAAGAGGATTTTGTCGTGGCTCTTGTTTTCCATAATCAGCACCACCGCATCCGCCCGCTTGTCGTGCAAGTCCTCCAACGAGGTTATGGCGTGATTGCGGCTTATCATCTCATAGATTTTTTTCTGATGCGCCTTTGTCTCATAATGCAGGTTGTAAAATGAGATGAATTTTCCTTCACTTACTTTTTCCACAGACTTGAATTCCATGATACCCTCCGTCAAACTGCGCCGATTGTTTCAAAAAAAATGCAATCTTTCTTGCACTTGCCACAGAATGCCCCGCTGCACGTCTTCATCTCGAACAGCTTTTGTGACTCGTCCTCTTTGCGGGAAATGCGCTTTCGCACATAGCCAATGTTCTCAAAATTGTGCTCCTTTCCCTCTTCCATTGCGGCGCAGGAATTAATCCACACCACATTGCAGTCGTCATGGGCGCACAAGTCAAAAGACTGCTTGAAATCGTAGCTGCCCGTGGAAAAGGACGGGACTATGAGCAGCGTGAGCTTGAAGCAGCGCATGAGCTGTTCCGTGTATTTTGTCGTCAAAAAGTCCTTGCAGATGAGTATTGCAATGCGCCCCACGCCCTGAAAATGCAGGATGTTGATTATATTGTTCGCCCGAATGTGCTCCAGCCAGTTTGTGCCGTTGTACACTTCCTTGAAGGGGTTCTGCTTGCTCTGGCGGCAGACTATGCTTCCGTGCCTGTCAAGGACTGTGACCGTATTCTGGAAATTCTCCCAGTGCGACGGCAGGACAATCATGGACGGAATTGGAATTTTCCCGTCATTTTCCCTGATTTTTTTCTGGATTGCGCCCACCATGTCCTTCTTTCCCAATGCCTCAGGAAACACGATTATGTCGCTTCCACTCTCGCCCGCCACGACGATTTTCCCCCACAAGGCATCCTCCTCCGCCTTGGAGAACAAGCCTTTGTAGTCGATTGAAAAATACTGCACCTTGTCGGCCACATGGAAATTGAAATCGAAATTTTTCTCAAGCTGAAGAGGTGTTGCCGCGATTTTCAATGCCTTCTTGCTTTCAAAATCCTTGAAAAAATCGGGCTTCAGGAAAATGTGCTTGTCAATCAGCTCGCCCAGTATGGAATTTTCCAGCACCAACAGGTTGAACAGAAAATTGTCGATTCTGTTGTAGTAGTGGGAAAGACGGCGTTTTCGCTCCCAGCAGCACGAACAGCGCGGAAGAAGCCCCACTCCAACCTGCTCTCGGTTTGAGTTCATGATGACGGAAAAATCGTCCTCCTGAAATTTTCGTATTTCATTTTTGAGGATGGTTTCAAGGCTTTCGTCGATGATTTGCACCAGCCCCACAACCGCAAAAAAATCTTTTTCGTTTTTGAGGGTCAGAACGAGCTTTTCAAGCCGCCCGTAAAACTCCGGCGTGAATTCCGAATCGGAAAACTGGTGGATTGAAAACCCCTGAGAAAAACGAGCGTAATTTGCCGTCTCGAAAAATTCTGGAAGCATTTCGCTCACTATGGAAAAAATCCGCTGTTTTTCCGCAACGGAAATGCAGCTGTACAAAACGAAAAAATCTTCCGTGCACGATTTTATTATGAACGAGCACAAATCAGCAACGACATCATAAATCTTCATATCGATTATTATAATATCGTTCTTTGAAAAATGTGCATAGACATCTAGCATAGAATTAGCTATAATTTTGATATATGTCTGTACGAAAACCGATTTTTTTGATTTCAGTGTTGTTCTCATTTTTTGTCATTGCCGCATCAACTTTCTTGTTTGCACAAAATGCAACAAGCGAAGCTCAGGCAGCAGCCGCATTCTCAAAAAAATTCTACGAGTCCGCGGCACGGGAATTTGCCGACGGCCAGCTCCAACAGGCATACGACGACATAAACCTGTCCATGAACCGGCATGAGTTCTTTGAGATTCCAGAAAGCACCCTCGCACTTGCCAGGGACATTTATTTCAAAGTGCTGCAAGAAATGCGCCGAACAAAAAACTTCGACAAATTCGACGAGCTTACGCTTAACCTAAAGCTGTACCCGGGACTGGCAGACAACAAAATCATCTATTCAATGGAAGATATTCGCTCGTATTTGGAGCACAAGCAGCTGTCCGACTCTGTGGAGCTTTTGGGGGACAAGCTTGCCGCCCAAGCCGAAAAAAACACCAGGATGATTTATGCAATACTTGTTGCAATCGTCGTACTTTTCGTCATTATCATCCTCGCCTTCATCGTCATCATTTTCGCGCTGCGCTTCCTTGCCAGAAAGACACACGCCCAGTCGCACCAGCTGGACTCAACGCTCAGGCTCATTGCTCAAATGCAGCGGACGAACAACAAGATTCTTCTGGGCAACGTCACCGACATCAGCGCACTGAGCCATGTACGCCTTGTGGGAAACTCCTCATGGGGGAAAAACGCACTTCCAAAGGCGGAACTTTCCGAGGATGAAAAAAAGGAGCTAAAGGCCCTCGCCATCAACTGCGAGCTTTTGGGAACGCAAATAGACGAAATCACAAAACGCAAGAACAATTCAAAGAACGTGGCGGAGCTTGTCTACAAGTTGGCAATCCAGCTCGGGCTGAACCAAAACACCGCAATGCTCTATTTCTGTGCCGCCTCTGTGTACGATGCGGGATTCCTCAATCTGCCGGAAGAACTTCTTCAAAAGGAATCAATCACGGACGAAGAGCGCGCGCTGCTTGAAACCCACGTAGACAAGGAAAAATTCAGGGAATCAGTTGCCTTTGTCCCAGAAAAATACGAGCACGTGTTCGAGGATGCGTTCTGCTTCCACCACGAAAACGCAAACGGAAGCGGCTACCCCAGCGGCTTGAAAAAAAACGAGATTCCGGAAGTGGCGCGTCTCATTCACGTTGCGGAAAGTTTCGTCTCCCTGTGCAGCCTGCGAAGCTACAAGGAAATTCAGGACAAAGAAAGCGCGCTCAAAGAGCTTGAAGCAAGCGTGGAACTTTACGACAGCGACATTCTGTCAGTTTTGGCAAAAATCATATAAGACTTTTTTAGTGGAAACTGAAAAAAATCCTCAGAGCAGGATATTCAGTGATTACTTAAATTTTACAAGGAGACGCTATGTGCGGAATAGTTGGCTATGTTGGCTGCAAAAATGCCACATCGGTTTTGATAAATGGACTTCGGAAACTTGAGTACCGCGGCTACGACTCTGCCGGAGTCGCCGTGCTCTCAAAATCCAATGATGAGATTCTCGTAAAAAAATCCAAGGGGGCCCTCAAATTCCTCGTGGAAAAAATCACGGGTGAAGTCGTGCGCCAGTCAAAGAATCCAGACCTTGTTGCAGCCGAAAAAGAGAACAGCGACGAGCTGAACCGCCTAGTACAAAAGACCGACGACATTCTCGTGGGAAACGTGGGCATCGGCCACACGCGCTGGGCAACCCACGGCGAGCCCAGCGACCTGAACTCGCACCCCCACACCAACGAAAGCGGCTCCATCGTCGTCGTCCACAACGGAATCGTGGAGAACTACACAAAGCTCAAAAGCTACCTGCAGAATCAGGGCGTGGTTTTCAAGAGCCAAACCGATACAGAAGTCATTGCGCATCTCATAAACTATTTCTACGAAAAAACAGGAGAAATCTTCAAGGCAATTCTCGAAACACTCCATCGCCTTGAAGGAAGCTACGCCCTCGGTGTCATCTGCAAGGACTTTCCAGACAGAATCATCGCGGCACGAAAAGAAAGCCCGCTCATCGTGGGTCTTGGAAAGGACGAGAACTTCATCGCCTCCGACGTGCCGGCCGTTCTCAACTACACGCGGGACGTGTACTTTCTTGACCAGAACGAGGTTGCAGTCCTGTACAACGACCATGTTGACCTGTTCACGGCAGATGGCGAAAAAATTCTGCGCGAAAGCCATCACGTTGACTGGGATTTGAGTTCCGCCGAAAAAGACGGTTTTGCCCATTTCATGCTCAAAGAGATTCACGAGCAGCCAAAAGCCCTCACAGACACGCTCCGCCCGCGCATTGTCCTTGACGAAAACGGGAACGCCGCAGACATACAGTTTGATGAAATCGAATTCAGCGACGACTGGCAGAATGCGGGACGAATCGTCATTACCGCGTGCGGAACGGCGTACCATGCAGGCGTTGTGGGAAAATACGCGTTCGAGCATTTCGCGCGGATTCCCACAGTGGTGGATGTTGCGTCGGAGTTCCGCTACAGGAACCCAATCCTGAACAAGAACGATATTTTCATTGTCATCTCCCAGTCGGGCGAAACTGCCGACACGCTGGCAGCACTGCGTTTGGCAAAAGAAAGCGGCGCAAAAGTCATAGCCATCACGAACTGCGTAGGCTCAACGGTGAGCAGGGAGGCGGACGAGGTGATTTACACTTGGGCAGGCCCTGAAATTGCGGTGGCTTCCACAAAGGCGTACACCACACAGCTCATGTGCCTTTACCTGCTGGCCATAAAGCTCGGCTCGGTGAGAAAAACGCTCCCAATGGATTTCAAGGCACTTTTGGCACAAATTGCGGTTCTGCCTGAAAAAGCGGAGGAAATCATCAAAAATCAGTCCGAAATCCAGAAATTCGCCTCACGCCAATTCAACAAGGAAAAAATCTTCTACATCGGCAGATTGTTCGACAGCGCAAGCTCGCTGGAAAGCGCGCTCAAGCTCAAGGAAGTGAGCTACATGCACTGCGAGGCGTTCGCCGCCGGAGAGCTTAAGCACGGCCCCATCGCCCTCGTTGACAAGAACACGCTCGTCGTGGCGATTGCAACTGTTCCCGAGCTGTTTGAAAAACTCGCGTCAAACATTGTGGAAGTCAAGTCCAGGGGGGCTGCAACAATGGTCATCACCCAGGACAGGACCGGCGCGTTCAAGGACTGTGCCGACACTGTCATCACGCTTCCCGAAACGCTTCCCGAGCTTGAAAGCATGATTTCCATCATTCCTGCCCAGCTTTTCGCATATTACTGCGCCGTCCAAAAGGGAAACGACCCGGACAAGCCGAGGAATCTTGCAAAATCAGTTACTGTGGAATAAGTCACTGACGCATCAAAAAAATCAGCAACATGGAATGCAAATGGCATTACCCCAGTATTTTTGTATACAAGAATAGAATTTGCTTTATTGCAGATTCTATTCTACCATAATAAAAACATCTTTTTCATAATTGTGGA
>JAFPYB010000195.1 GCA_017412405.1 Treponema sp.
AAATTTCAAGTTGCCTGTTCAAACGTATATATTCTTTTAACGCTCTTATGATAACTTCATTTTCAGTTTGAATTCCTGTGATTTGCATGGCTTCTTTGACTAATGATTCTTGCTCAGGCATTTTTCCTCCCAAAATCTATCGAAAACAAAGAAAGAAAAATAAAGCTGTTGTGGAAAAAAGATAACAGCTTATAAGATGTCGAAATCTTTAAGTCCCTCATGCTTAAAGTCCTAATAGGCAGCCCAATGGGTTTTATCAAGGGCACTCCCGACATCCTCAATATACTCCATAATCCCTCGTAACGCAAGCAGGAATGACACACCGCCGCTTTGTGTGCGATAATAAGCCATGAACTACCAAAAAGAACTGGACGAAATTCTGTCCGCCATCCCCGCTCCGCCGCCAAAGCAAACGCTGCTGCTCCATGCGTGCTGCGGGCCGTGCAGCTCCTATGTCATAGAATATCTTGCCGCACGATTCGACATAACGATTTTCTACTACAATCCGAACATCCACCCGAAAGCCGAATACGACCGGCGGCTGGCGGAGCTGGAAAAATTCGTGGGCGTGTTTCCGCCCAGCGTACAGAACGCCGTAAAAATCATCGTGGACAATTACAATCAAGACGATTACTTTGAGGCGACAAATGTTTTGAATGAAACGGCTCTCCAGACAGAGCCAGAAAAAGGAGAGCGGTGCCGCCGCTGCTACGAGTTCCGCATGAAACGCGCATTCCAGTACGCCGCCGCCCACGGCTTCCAGTGGTTCACAACAACACTGAGCATAAGCCCCCACAAGGATGCGGAAAAAATCAATACAATCGGCTACGCGCTGGAAAAAGCCAGCGGTACGAAAACAACTCGTTTTCTTCCCGCCGACTTCAAGAAAAAAGGCGGCTTTTTGCGCAGCACACAGCTTTCCGCCGAATACGGGCTTTGGCGGCAGGACTACTGTGGATGTGCGTACTCGATTAGAACTTAGCCTTGCGAAGCCGCACTTCCTCGATGTTCTCGCTGAACAGCTCGCGCAAGTCGTTCAGACCGAGAGCCATGAGAGCCATGCGGTCAATTCCGATTCCCCATGCAAGAACAGGCACGTCCACGCCCATCGCCTTGGTGACTTCTGGGCGGAAAATGCCCGAGCCGCCAAGCTCGAACCAACCCAAAACAGGATGCTTGATGTGAACCTCAACGCTCGGCTCGGTGAACGGGAAATAGCCAGGAACGTATTTTACTTCCGTTGCCCCGGCAACTTCCTTCGCAAACATTTCAAGCATTCCAAGCAGATTGCGCAAATTGGCGTTCTCGCCCAAAATGATTCCCTCGGTCTGGTAAAAATCAGAAAGGTGCGTTGCGTCAACCTTGTCGTAGCGGAAACACCGGGCAATACCGAAATATTTTCCAGGAATCTCGGCCTTGTGCAGCTGATGAGCAGAGAGAACCGTTCCCTGGGAGCGAAGGACAAGGCGGCGGGTGAACTCATGGTCAAACGTGTAGTTCCAACCACGGCTTCCCGTGTTTCCACCATCATGGTGCGCCGCCGCCACGTTTGAAAGCCACGGCTCCTCGATTGATTTTGCGTGGGTCGGATTTTTTATTCTATATACATCGTGAATGTCGCGGGCAGCATGGAACTGCGGCATGAAAAGCGCGTCTCCGTTCCAGAACTCGGTCTCAACAAGC
Source organism: Treponema sp. (assembly GCA_017412405.1). Taxonomy (GTDB): domain Bacteria; phylum Spirochaetota; class Spirochaetia; order Treponematales; family Treponemataceae; genus Treponema_D. Next base: position 1,684 of record JAFPYB010000195.1, read on the forward strand.
GGACCGTCGAACTCCTGGAATCCCAGAGACACAAGCTTGTCCTTCACGCTCTCCAAAAACTGAACGTACGGATTCGTGCGCCCCGGAATAATGCGCGCAGGCGGAACAGCAATGTTGTAGCCGCGGAACGAGCCTTTCTTCCAGTCGCCCGTCTCAAGCATTTTTGGCGTAACCTCGCCAATCTCGTTTCCAGTTATTCCTGCATTTTTGAGCGCGGAAACAACATCCTTCAAATGCTCGTTGAGCTTGTAGAGAACAGTCTCGCGCTCCACGATTTTGAACGGAGAATCAGCCGCGCCGCGTTTTTTGGCATAGCCGGAAATGATTTTTTTCTCCTCGTCGGACAATGATGCCGCATCAAGCTGACCGTTCTCCGATGCAGCAGCCTTCTCAAAAAGCGATTTTGCGACAGCGAGCCGTGCAGGAACATCGCCGCCCGAATACTCTGCCTTTTTCTCGGCGTTCATCTTCAAGATTCCCTCTTTTGAAAGAGAACCGAAGGCGGAACCAATATCCTTCTGCTCAAGACCAAGAGAAGATGCAATCTCGGGAAGCGTTTTTGCACCATTCGCCTTCACGAAGGCAATTATTCGCTCCTCCACCGTTCCCCTCTTGGCAAAATCGCGCCCCAAATCGGTGATTTCATAGAACGTATGCGGTGTGCGCTTTATTTCGTTCAAGAGATTCTTTCCGCCCAGCCACGAGAACGCCTGGTTCGCGTGACCTTCCTTATAATTCAATTCCTTTTGCAGTTTTTCCGATGAAAGCTCGTCTGACTCTTTGTAGTTGAGAAGAACTTTTATCTCCAGCGGATGAAGATTTTTGATGATGTTTTGAATGTCCATGATTTCCTCGACACATTAAACCCTGGCAGGTCTATTCCCAATAAAAAATTTAAAGCCAGCCCTCAATTTGAAAGCTGGCTTATATATAGGGCATCTCGAAAAACTATTTAGGCTTCGGAGCTACCCATCGTCTAGTCTACGCTAGGCGGAGATTTACAGAAAACTAGCGGATGAATTTTACAAATTCACGGTACAATGCCCACTTGATATTGTTTTCATCTTTATAAATTGAAGACTTGTCCTTTCTCAAGAACGTATATTTGTAATAGCCGTTCTGAACCTGAAAATCCTGCAAACATTCAAGGCACGTATTCATAGCCTCGCCCTGATCGAAAGAAACAGCCATTACCGTGTAGTAGATGATTGCTTCATCAGTATAAGGCGTATATTCGATTTTTACGCTTGCCGTCTTGTTTGTCACATGCTGGTCAGCAGGAACAATTGTTCTTGTAAGAGTGTCCTCTTTTGGTTTGAGCAAGTCAGCAGCCTCATCAGCAAAAGAAACTCCCATCATACAAAAAAGAGCAGCCGCAATAGCAAATAATTTCTTCATTTTAATCCCTCCAAATCAAGAAATTGAATTATACCTTGTTAAAAAAAAAATAGCCTTAAAGTTACATTCATTAAAAAACTTTCAGAATGTTTTGTATTCTACAATTCTATCAATTTCCATGAAAAATTCAAGTGTAACCATGTATCGACCCGCATTTATTCCAATCTGCGGCTCTTTTGACATGAGAACAGTCCCGCTTATTTCCTTTGGCTTCGTCTTGATTTTTGTGCGCTCGTAATTCCGCACTGCCTCCCGGAGAGCAACCCCGGCCGCCTGCTTGATGCCGTCGAATCCCTCCGAAAGCTTGGCATATCCCACGCCCTTGATTCTCGGATTGACAATCGAAAGCCAGGACTTGTAGAGCGCAAGCTGGTTTTCGTCCCGCTGGAATTCAATCCACGCATACAGATTAACGTCATCAGTCCACGGATTTGCGTAATGAATCCGCTTTATCTGCCCATCGGAAAACGACTGCACCGGCTCAAACTCAAAAATCTCCTCCACGCCACGCGCCTTGTCATAGGGCGTATAGGAAAAATTCCAGCCGTACACCATGCCTTCCAGCATGAAAGGCGCAATCTCCCGAATTTTCCTGACAGGGACTGCATATTCGCCCTCCCCCGCCCGGGCAACATTGTTGGCTTTCTCCCCATCGGAAACAGTCTCGTCGAAATAGCCCGGATACACGTCCCTCTGCGCCCAGAGCGGAATGCGGACAAGCCGCTCCTGCGAAACGTCCTGAGCAAACAGGAATGCCAACGAGAACAAAAATGCACCCAAAAAAAAGAATCGTCTACGTTTCACCTGCCAAACCAAATTTTTATTGGATTGATTCCCATGCGAACCAGAATGTACAGGAACGCAAAGCCGAATCCCGCCAAATGCGTCATGTGGGCAACATTCGAGCCGGAAAACTGGCTGAAAAATTCAATCACCGCATATGCAATCACCAACACGGGAGCGGACACTGGAATCAGCCCCCACACGAAAATCTTGTTCCGCGGAAAAAAAGCCGCGTACGCGAACAAGATTCCATAAATCGCCCCGCTCGCGCCCACTGTCGGTATCATGTAGATTGTCGGATAAACGCCCATGCTCATGAGATATTTTCCGTAAAAAAAATGCACGAGCACGGAAAAAAGCCCCGAACAAACGCCAATCACAAAGTACATGAGGACAAATTCCTTCGTGCCTATGGCCTTCTCAACGGCAATCCCAAAGAAAAAAAGTCCGAGCATGTTGAAAAACAAGTGCTGAAAACCAGAATGAACGAACAAGTACGTCACGGGCTGCCAAACCAGCTTGTTGTAGATGAATCCCGCAACGCTCAAGCCGAACAACCGTTCGTTCAGCGGCGTAAAAGCGAACACAAGGAACGAAAGAACGTTCACCGCTATGAGAACGAGCGTTGCATTGGAGAAGGTGTATGAAAAAGGCTTCCTGATATTATTGAGCAGATTCATTTTCTTCCAGAATTTTCGGGTCTGCGAACGTGACACGGTTTCGTCCCGTCCGTTTTGAGACGTACAACGCCTGGTCCGCCTGGTCAACGAACAGCTTTGGCGACTGCACCGGGTTTTCGACAGAATCGTATGTGGAAACACCCACCGAAATCGTCACCTTGATGTGCTGCCCCTCGTAGCAAAAATCAAACTGCTCTATCTTGCTCCGGATTCTGTTCGCCACGGTCATGGCATCTTCTTTTTTGGTGTCGTTGAGCATGACGGTGAATTCCTCGCCGCCGTACCGCGCCGCCAAATCCTGCCCCCGGATTCCAGATTTTATCATACGCGCCACAGTCTGCAAAACGTAGTCCCCACAGGCATGACCGTAAGTATCGTTGAATTTTTTGAAGAAATCGATGTCGAACATGATGACAGAAAGGCTTCCGCCCTCTTTCTGCACTTTGGTGAGCTTGTCGGTGAGAATATTGAAGAAATAGTATTTGAGCTTCAAATGCGTCATCATGTCCGTGGAGGAGCGTTCCACCAAAGCCGCGTTGGTGATGGCAACAGCGGCAAGGGAAGCGATGACGGAAATGCACTTCTTCTCGTAGTCGCTGTATTCTTCTTCCTCAAGAGTTATGCGGTCGCCAAAGAACAAGATTCCCTCAAGATGGTTCTTCTGCAGCAGGGGAATGATGAGCGTGGGTTTTAGCGACTCCAACACGGAAAAATCGCTTCCCTCGGGCGCAATTGCCTTCAGCTCCGGAAGCGTGTAGACAGAATTGGACTTTTCCAGAAATTTCACGATGGGATTCGCGACGAAAATCTTGTAGACTTTGTTTCGGTCAACGTCAATTCCGTTGTAGTTTGAATCAAGCTGGTACGCATCGGAATCAAGCATATTCAAAACGAACACGCCAGCACCCAAAATACGGAACTGACCCATACAATTGTAAAGAATCGATTCAATCAAATTTGAAAATTCAAGATTTGAACACAGAGAACGAGAAATTTCCAAAAGTTGATGCAAGTCGTAAATTTCTTTTTCGTATTTACTGACTAATGATTCAGTTTCCGTCATGACCTTTATCAAGTTCTCCAACTACAACGTAGTTCTTCATTATTTCAAGGAAAAGCCGCCATGAGTCCTGCTGCTGTTCAAGCAGTCCAGAAGCGTCACGGTTTCGTGTTGAAGAGAACAGCACTTTTATGTTCGACACAAAAACCGACTTTGTTTTCTTTGAGTCAAGAAGAAGGTCGGAGATTCCCTTGAAAAGTGAGAACAAGTGTGTCACTTCGGCCTGAAGCAGCCGATGGGCCTCCTCGTTCACATTGTCAATGAACGAAGCGAGCTTTTTGAGGAACGCCGCATCACGGCGGCTGTCGGAAATGTAGCCCTCGATGAGCGAGCGGTCATTTTTTCCGCCATGCTCAAAACTTTTCTCAAATTCAGCCACCGCATTGGCAGTCTCGTTGCACGCGTATACGCTCGCCGAAAAATCAGTCTTGTATGTGGCGTTGTTGAAAAATCCCTCAATGACAATATTGTTCAGCAAATTCCTGATTCCCTCGGAATAGAAAATGGCAAGGAACGTCTTGAGAGTCTGGAGAGGCGTAATCCACAAGAGCGAATAAGGCGTGCTTTCACGCAAAAGCTCGTTCGTCTTGTTGTTGTAGCCGTTCAAGTCAAGCAAATCTTGTTCCGGGAAAAGCTTTTTCAGCTCGAAGGAAATGGTGTAGTCCTTGATTTCCGCCTTGATTTTTTCTTCGTCGGAATTGAAGCGGCCCATGACATACTCAAAGAATTTTTTGAGCGCATTGGCACTGTATGATGCAGTCTGCGGCGTATAAGCAGGGTCTTTCTTTCCGAAGATGACGAGTTTTTTCATGATTTCGGGCGTGAGCATTTTTGTAAAAATCGTGTTGATTTTTTGCAGGTTGCCCATGATTTTTTCTTTTTCATCTCCGCTCAGCCCGTTGCCCGTCTTGAGCTGGTACAATGCCTGAATTGCACGACCACAAGACTTGTCGATTGAGAGATTTGCGGCAAGATAATACAAGTCATTGAGCGGTGTGGCGATGGATTCAGGCGGAACGGGCCTGCTCGGATTGAAGCCGCCGCTGGCAATGCCTGAATAATCCGGGTCGAACGCGTGGATAATGTCCATGTAGTTGAATCGGCACACGTCCCCCAACTGGCGCAGGCGCGCAATAGTATCCTCGATTTTTGCGAATTCCTTTGTCGTCATCTGCTTGAGAAGCGACTCAATTCCCCTTCGCTGCGTCTCGAACACTTTGTGCATGGGAACTTCGCTGTCGATTACTTCTTTTTTCCTGCTCTCAAAGCTCAACTCGGCAAACTTCTGCTGCTGCTTGTCCGAGAAGCCGGTCATGATGAGATTGTATTCAAATTTGCCGTTCCGATGCAAATCGCTTGTACAAATTGTCGTGGAAAGAATTTCATCAATCGGTTTTGTATTTTCGTACAGAACACGGAACAACTCTGCAAAATTGGCAGAGAGATACTCATTCTTGTAGATTTGGGGCTGGTACGCCCTTATTTCGTTTTCAATTTTCTTCAACGCAAGACGTTTCTGCACTTCTGGAGAAGAGCTTCGGAACAGAGAGTCAAAAATATCGGTAATAACTGAAAAAAATCCCATAACTTTATTATCTTACTATTAAAGCGGCAAATTTACAACAAAACGCCTTTCAAAATGAAAAAAACAGGATAGCGGGTAGCCCGGCTTGGTGATTGAACTGAATGAGGTTAAAAATCCCCCCGATTAAAAAAAACACAATTATGGTATATCCTTGCAAAGCAGGAGTTTTAAAAATGAAAAAAATAGGATTCATTGGAATGGGAAACATGGCGCAGGCATTGTGCGCCGGATTCGCAAAATCACATATTGAAATGGCCGCCTTCGCGCCAAATCAGGAAAAACTTGCCGCGAACGCAAAAAAGTTCGGCTTTGTGCCCTGCGCCTCGCTCAAAGACGTGTGCGAAAGTTCCGACACAATCATAATGGCTTGCAAACCATACCATATTGAAAGCGTGCTGGGCGAAATCAAGGACAAGGTTCAGGGAAAAGCCCTCGTCTTAATCGCCCTCGGCTGGAATTTCGCAAAATACAGCTCGGTGCTGGGGGAAACCACGACACGGATTCAGTTCGTCATGCCAAACACGCCCGCAATGGTTGGCGAAGGCGTGTTCCTGTTTGAAAAATCAAATTCGCTCTCGGCACAGGAGCGCACGGACATATGGAATCTGTTCGCGACTCTGGGCGTGGTGGAGGAACTTCCCGACAACCTGATGGGCATTGGGGGCGCGGTGACAGGCTGCGGACCTGCTTTTGTGGACTTGTTCCTCGAAAGCTACGCCGATGCCGCCGTAAAATACGGAATCCCGCGAAAGACAGCATACAGGCTCGTGAGCCAGACGGTGCTCGGTTCGGCAAAGCTCCAGCTTGAAACAGGCGAGCATCCAGGCGTTCTCAAGGACAACGTATGCTCGCCCGGCGGCTCCACAATCCGCGGAGTCGCCGCGCTGGAGGAACACGGGCTTCGCTCCGCCTGCGTCAAATCAATCGACGCGATTATGAACGCATAAGTCGCCAAGAAAACAGCCGGCGCATTTTGGATTCCGCGCCGTGCAGACGTACCGCCCATGCAGGATAAGCCAGTGGTGGGCATGGTTCATGTATTCCAGCGGAATCCGCGCCAAAAGGCTCTGCTCAACGGCTTCGGGCGTTGTCCCCTGGGCAAGCCCGATTTTTGGGCAGATTCTGAGAAGATGGGTGTCCACCGGCATGGTAGGCTCGTTCCACACCACGTTCAGGACAACGTTCGCCGTCTTTCGCCCCACACCAGGAAGGGACATGAGTTCCTCCCGTGAGCGCGGAACTTCGCCGCCAAAATCACGAATCAACTTGTCGCACAAACCAATGATATGCTTTGATTTTGCGCGGTACAACCCGATTGATTTTATGTACGGGACAAGCCCCGCCTCCCCCAGCAAAAGCATTTTCTCGGGGCTGTCGTACTGGGAGAACAAATCCTTCGTTGCGGCGTTCACGCTCTTGTCCGTCGCCTGTGCGCTCAGGACGACGGCAACGAGCAGAGTGAACGGATTTTTCCACGAAAGCTCGGACTTTGGATTGGGGTTCCGCGCCTTGAACCGCTCCATAACTTCAATTATCTCGGTCTCAGAAAGAAGCTGTTTCATCTTGTCGATTTTTTCTCTTTCCTAGCGAACATGGCCGTTGCCATCAATCAAGAACTTTGTCGTCGTCAGGGCTTTTATGCCCATTGGGCCGCGCGCATGGAGTTTTTGGGTGGAAATGCCCACTTCCGCGCCAAAACCGAACTCGCCTCCGTCCGTGAACCTGGTGCTTGCGTTCACATACACACACGCGCTGTCAATGCGGCTCTGGAAGCTCCGCGCATTTTCACGGCTCTCCGTGACGATTGCCTCAGAGTGCTTGGTTGAGTGCGTATTGATGTAGCTGATTGCCTCCTCAATGCCAGAAACAATCTTGACGGCACACACCAAGTCCAAAAACTCAAAGCCAAAGTCGCTTTCAGAAGCCTCCACGATTTTTTCACCGCCTCCGAGAATGGCAAACGATTTTTCGTCGCAGCGAAGCTCCACGCGCCCAGAGAGTTTTTTTGCAAGAAGCGGGAGAAACACGGATGCAATTTTTTCATGCACAAGAATTGTCTCAATGGCATTGCACGCGCCAGGCCGCTGGATTTTTGCGTTCTCCGCAATGGCGGCGGCTTTTTCCAAATTCGCGGACTCGTCCACGAACAAGTGGCACACGCCGCTTCCAGTCTCAATAACAGGAATCTTCGCATTCTGAACAACGCGCTGAATCAGATTTTTTCCGCCACGGGGAAGCACGCAATCGATTTTGCCCACCGCCCCCAAGATTTCGTCCACGTCGCTGTGGTCAGCCTTTGGCTCTGCCAGCTCAATTGCGCCCGCCACGCCGTTTTCGCCAGCCTCCGCCAATCCCATCTTTATGGCCTTGACCAAAGCCGTGTTGGAATTGACCGCACTGGACGAGCCGCGCAGGAGGATTGCATTCCCGCTCTTGTACGCAAGGCAGAACGCATCAACCGTCACGTTCGGGCGGCTTTCGTAAATGATGGCGACAACGCCAAGAGGCACGCGCACCTGCCGAATCTCCATTCCTGCGGGCGTGCTCCACCCCGCCACAACTTCGCCGATGGGGTCGCTCTGGGAAACGACAATCTTCATGCTCTCAATGATTCCATCAATCCGCTTGTCGTCAAGCATGAGCCGCTCAAGCAGCGCGTCGCTCATTCCCTTTGCGCGGCTGTTTGCCATGTCGCTTTTGTTGGCAGCCAAAATCTCGGCTCTGTGCGCCTCTATCGATTTTGCCACGCACAAAAGCGCGGCATTTTTCTGCTTTGCGTTATGAAGCGCAAGGCGTGAATATGCTTCATGCAGTGAAGCTGTTGTTTCTGTCAAATTCATGGTTTCATTCTATTATTTTTTGTTTTGAATATTCAATAATTTGATTTATAATAAACAGCATGGATACTTTCTTTTCAAAAAATTCATTCCCCATTGATGAACTAACGAGACTATACAACAGAGAAGTAATTTTAAACTATATGGAATATTTGATTGAGAATCGCACACCGTTTACCATCGCACTTCTCGACATCGACAATTTCAAATACATAAACGACAGCTACGGTCATATCGCAGGAGACAAAATTCTGTGCGAAGTGGCGGAGCGAGTCAACAAGCTGATTGGAGAAAACGGTGTAGTGGGTCGGTTCGGCGGGGACGAATTCATCGTTATCCTAAAAAATGTCATCGAATACGACAAGCTTTGGAACATCTGCCACAACCTCCTCGTCAAAATGCGCGAAGTTGAGATTCCCAATTTCTCCGGCCTGTATGTTACCGTAACCATCGGGCTTTCCAGATTCCCAGAAAACGAAAAGGAATCGGAAAAACTCATGATAATGGCAGACAAGGCACTGTACCGCGGAAAAACAAAAGGGCGCAACTGCTTCATCATCTATCTTCCGGAAAAACACGCGAACATTGTCCTCAAAAACGAAAAGGAAAAGCAGCTCAGCTCCATGTACCTCCACTCCGTCGTGTTCAGCCACCTCACCCAATCAACTGATTTAAAGACGGGCATCACGAATTTGTTCAACTTCCTAAGCTCCTACTTCATGATTGACCACATCTGCATTCAGACGGAAGACCAGCTCCTGTTCCAGACAATCCACATTCTCTCAAAAAACAAGACGTTCGCCAGAATCCCGAACCAGCTCATACGGTCAAACATCAACAAAACTATTGATATTTTCTATGTGAACGACATAAAGCCCCTCGTACAGTCCAGCAAAATTGACTTGTACAATATGCTTCAGGAGCAGGAGATTACATCAACGTGCTACGCGGATATTTCCTACTGCGGCAATTCCTTCGGCTTCATCCGCATTGACATGACGGGCCTGCCCGATTCGTTCAGGATTTGGCAGCACACAGAAATGGATATTTTTATGACCACGGCAAAAATGATTGCCACAATCCTTCATTTTACGGGACAAAACTTGAGCGAGCTTTAAAAATCCCGCGGGTCGGACAGAAATTCGCTTCCAACTTGAAAAGCATACTCAAATTCTCTAAAATCTTCTCTATATGGAAACGGAAAGTTCTAATTTGATAAATGAGATTTTAGACAAAAAAGTTGTTGATGCGCTTTCTACAATCATTTCATCCTCAGATTTGCACGAAATTGCAGAATCGGCTTCTGTCATCGCCAATTCATTCACCTCAGGCGACTACACAATTTCAACAAGCGAAGACGAGAAAAAACTGGTGCAAAGTTTCAAGCGGAATCTTTCTCTGCTGATTCAAAAAACTTGGGTCGAAGAATTCGACATCGCGCTCAAGGAAGAAGTGTTGTACAAACTGGACCAGTTCTGCGCAAAGCTCGACGAAGGCAAATGGTCTGAATCTTACGGAATTTTCCTGAAAATCTTGGAGAACGTCGTCTACTTGATGTTCGGCACCCAGTCCAGAACGCCAGAATTCTCCGAGTACGCCCTCAGAATTGACCCAGAATTCGGCATTTTCTGGTGGTATGTAAAGAGTCTGCCTGCTACAAACGACTGGTCGGAAGAAAAAAACAAATCGATTTTGTCAGTCGCAATGTTCTTCTTGGCAAACTACTGATTTTATGTCCCTCAATTGCAAAGAAATCGATGTTGTTCTCTCCGAGCTGGATTTGGACGGAAGTTTCGTCCAAGAAGTCGTGCAGCCAAATTTTGATTCCATTGCAATCTACACATACAAACCGGGTGTTCCCAAAACCGTGTTCGTTTCTTTGGCGGGCGGCGAGTGCCGAATCAACGAGACACGGCGGAAAATCACCAAAAACGAAAAACCCCTGCGCTTCAACGAAATGCTCAAATCAAAAATCAAGGGCGCAAAAATCGTCCATGCAGAGCAAATCGGCGAAGAGCGAATCATAAAAATAGAGCTTGAAAAGGCCGGCGCGATTTTTGTCATGCCCAAGTCCCAGGAAAAATTGCAGGTCATCCAGAACGCAAAGGCAAAGCGAGCCGAACAAAGCCACAGCGACGAGCCTGAGAACGAGCGGTTTTTCCTGTACATTCGGCTGTGGTCAAACGCGGGGAACATTTTTCTCTGCGACGGGCAGAACATCATTCTTGACAGCTTTTTCCGCCGCCCCGCAAAAAACGAGAAGTCGGGAGAGCCGTTCGTCCTGCCCGAAAAACGCACCGGCCCGCAAAAGACATTTTCCGTCAGGACATTCGACGACGTTGACGGAAAGACATTCAGCGAAAAAATCGACAATTTCTACTCGGAAAACGCGGCCCACAATTCTCTCCAAAATCTCCTGGAGGAAGCCGAAAAATGGTACAACTCGCACAAAAGCCGACTCACCGCCGCAATCGAACGGCTGGAAGAAAAGCGCAAATCTTTCCTGGAAGCCGGGCAGTACAAGCATCAGGGCGACATGATTCTTTCCTTCGGCCACTTGATTGACGGCTCATCCGCCTTCATCGAAGCACAGGATTGGGAAAACGACGGAAAGACCATCCGAATCAAGATTGACCCAAAAAAATCAGCCCAAGAAAACGCCTCCGACTACTACGAACGATACAAAAAAGCAACGAGCGGCCTTGAGAATCTTGAGCACGACATAGCCCTCTCAAAAAAATCTCTCGCAGACTTGGACGCCCAGTACGAAAAAATGGTTCTGGAAAAGAATCCCATTAAGCTCGAACAGATTTTGCGAAAAACCCAAAC
>JAFPYB010000196.1 GCA_017412405.1 Treponema sp.
AGAATGTAGGAAAGACAGCCTTGCAAAAAAAGCGTCGTCGCCAAAAGGACAAGTCCTGCCACGGCGAAGACCCACCAAATCTTGTAGGAAAAGTAATATTCTGCTTTGATGACGATGGGGTGGAATATGCCGATAATGGCGAAAGCGGCCACGCCGACGAGAATAGGCTCAAAGTTCATTTTTTCCCGCCATGCATTTTTTTCCAAGCGCGAGGAAAGCTTTTCCCAGAAAATGCGAGAGTGTCGCAAGCAGCACGAGAATTGAAAGATAGTCCGCCGCAAAAAGAAGGTAGCCCCGTTCCAAATCCAAAAAGAAAAACTGCTGGCGAAGGAACAGATACTTTGCGATTCCCCGCACGATGAACGCATACACTCCGTAGAGGCTTGTAAGGGCGATAATGATACGGGGGATAATCGGCATGGGGCGGCCTTTTAAGATTTTCCCAAGAACCATGCTCGCGTGCATTCCCAAGTGGGCGCACATGAAAAGATAATACCAGTGGGAAGAGACAAGATGAGCCGTGCGGGCAAATCCCAAAGCACCTCCAACAAATTCTGACGGGACAAACCATGCCATCATCATGCCGCTCACCATGAGAAGAGCCGCGCACAAAGAAAGGGCCAAATTCACCACAATCTGCATGACGCGGTAGGGCTGGTACTTTCCCCGAAAAAGAGAGCCGTACCAGCGGTGGTTTAAGATTGTGTGGCAAATCCAAAGAAGAAGAAGCACCATACCCAGAATCTGATGCACTCTGTCGTCCGGAAAAAGAATCGTGCCACCCATGAGAACGACCGAAAGAAGAGTCATCGTGATGTCGATTGGCATTCTGAGTTTGCTCATGTTGTTCACCTCAATAGACTGTCCTGTAATAGGTCTAATATCCCAGCGGTTCGCCCACAAGGATGATTTTGATTCTTCCCTTTGTTTTGCAGATTCTTGTTTTTGAGAAAATTGCGCATATGTCTTTTTCGTCGCTGAGCTTGAGCCGTTTTGCGTTCAGGGGTGCGGCTATCTTGAGGGCGCGTGGCTCCAAGTCGGCTTCGGTAGGAACGATTTTGTTGATTCCCACGAGGGCGACAACGGATTTTGGTCCGAAAGTGATTGCTGCCACGCGGTTTCCGTTGCCGTCTATGTTGAAAAGAACACCGTCTTCGCTGACTGCGTTGAAGCTCGTGAGGAATGTGTCTGAAGTCAAGCCTTTTCGCATTAGCTCGTATTTTTCTTCTGGCGATTTTGCCGTGTCGCGGTCGATGAGCGTGTATTTTCCTGATTTTACGCGGGCAAGCAAGCCGGATTCTTCGATGGAGACGGAGCCTCCCCAAGCAACGGAAGAATTTTCTGGAATGTATGAAAGGGCTTTTTCCACTGCGTCTGCCTTGTTCTCGGCGAAGACTGCCTCAAAACCGCGTTTTTTGAGATTTTCGATGATTTTTGTTGTGTCCATGATTTTCCTCCGTTTCATTTTCTGGAATTACTATTTTCCGAAAAAATCTGTCCTTCATTCTAAATCACATCACGCCTTCTGTCTATGAGCCGTGGAATGACTGGGGCAAAAAATCGTGCTATAATCACATCCCAACGCATTTTTATGGAGGACAATATGTTCAGGCAAATGAGACGGTTCAAGCAGCAGGTGACGGCGGAAGAATGTGTGCGCATACTAAAGAGCCAGTGGCGCGGTGTCCTTGCCGTGATTGGGGATGGGGGCTATCCGTACACGATACCAATTGATTTTTATTACGACGAGGGCGACGGGAAGATTTATTTCCACGGCGCGAAGGAAGGACACAAAATCGACTCTATTGAAAAATGCGACAAAGTTTCGTTTTGTGTTATGGACGATGGATTCAAGAAGGACGGCGACTGGGCTTATACTGTGACGAGCGTTGTTGTGTTCGGAAAAATCAGCAGGGTGGCTGATGGCGAAAAGACGAAGGAGAAAGTCTGCGCCCTTGCTTCAAAGTACAATCCAAACCCAGACTATGTGGAAAAAGAGTGGGAGGGCGCGAAAAACCGCGTCCTCTGCCTGGAGCTTGAAATAGAGCACATGACCGGAAAGCGCGTGCACGAAGCGTAGCGATGTTCCACGGTGCGCTTCGTGCTGGTGTTGCGGTTTTGTGCCTTATTCCGCTGCCCACAGGGAAGAAAGCCCTGAGAGCGAGAGAAGCACTGGGGTTCCGCCCTCGTCGGTGGCAAGGATTCCGTCTGGGGTGATTGTGAGGGGGCTTGCGCCGCTCAATGCAACGTTGCTCTTCGTTTTGAGCGACACGTTCTTGTCGAAGGAGGCAAGATAGTTCTTTGCGCCGTCGCTCACAATGGCGAAGAACGTGTCTCCGCTCTGCAAAAGCGGTGAGTTCTCCGAAATTGTCTCGTCGCTCTGCTTTTGTATGAGCAGGCTTTCCGCGTCGATGATGCAGAGTTTTACCGCGGATTTTCCGTCGGACACGCCGCAGATGGCGATGAACGCGTTGCTTACCGTTGCCTGTGTGCCGTCATCCTTTGTGACGCTCACGTTGGATACTGGAAAAATCGTCTTTTCGCGGATTTGGCGCAGTGCCGATTTTTTTACGACTTCGCCGTTCTTGGGGTTCACTGTCATGAGCGTGTAAAGGCGGCTGCTTGCGTCAACGGCGAACAATCCTGTTGTGTAGGCTTGCGGGGCGGCTTTTGCTTTTTCTGCTTCCGCCTTTTTCACCTCCGCCTTGTCCTTGGCGATTGTTTCTCGCTCGCTCCTTACTTCCTCCGCCTTCTTGTCGGCAATCTTCTGCTGCTCGGCGGCTGTCTTTGCGCTCTCGGCTGCCGCGGCTTTGTTTCCGTCCTTCTTTTCCTGGACGGCTTCTTTCTGGGCTGTTTTTGCCTTCTCGCTTGCGCTTACTGATTCTTTTTCCTTGATTTCGGTCAGGTTCTCGCGCACTTCTATGTTCTTGTCCTCGTCGCTCCGCATTGCCTCGATGACATTTTCATCGCTGATTACGGATGTGTCCACGGAAATGGCGACTTCTTCGCCCGCGCGGATTTCACCGAGAGGAATGACAATCTGGCTTTTTCCAGGCCATTCCTCCCAGTTTGTGCTCAAGCCGGCGGCTTCTTCCGTGAGGTAGGAGAGAACGGCATCGTTGTATTTTGATGAAAAATAAGGGATGTCCTTTCTGTAGACCGCATTGTACACGGTGACGAACACGGAAATTGTCTCGGCATCCTCGCGCTCGTAGCCGTATGCTGCCGAAAGATAGCCCGTGATGATTCTGCGGAGGTTCGTGATGTGGTCAACACCGGCTGTTGGGTTCAGAACGAGGATGTCCGCGCCCAGTTTTTCCGCGTCCTCCGCGCCCACCACATGATGCACCGAGTATTTTGCGTATGGCTGCACAGTTCGTGTCGTCTCCATGTCGCGGGCGACTTCTGCTCCAAGCCCTGTACCGATTCCCACGATGGCGGCCGCAGTGTCGATGACCGCATGGGGGCCTGCGTAGTTTTCAAACTGAACGGAATCCCCCGCAGTTGTCCTAAGCTCGTTCTCGTTTACCTCTACGGCAAAGAGCGCTGCCGAAAGGAAAAGTCCCGCGGCCACAATCAACGATTTTTTCATATCAGTCTCCCTGAAAAAGCGATGTTCTAAGTCGTGCTGTCGCAACGATTCAGAAACCAT
>JAFPYB010000023.1 GCA_017412405.1 Treponema sp.
AGTCTCATACGGAAAGTATAATGATTTTTGCCCAGTGGGAAAACCACAAGCACACGAGTCCGCTACCGTTCGTAGGAAGAGCCGACATTCAGCTCGGCGCGGTATTTTGCCACGGTGCGCCGCGCCACGCTGATTCCTTCCTGGGCGAGCAAGTCAGAAATCTTCTGGTCGCTGGGCGGTTTCTTGTCGCCCTTGTGGGACAAAAGAATCTGGGAGATTTTGAACTTGACAGCCTCCTTTGACGACGGAGACGTTACGGCAGGACCATCCGTCTTGGAAGACTCGTCCATAGCCGTTTTTTGCCCCGAGCCAACCTGCGTAGTGAAAAAGTATCCGAAGGGAAAAACGCCGAAATCGCAGGAAAGATATTTTCCGTTGGCAATGCGGGAAACGGTGGTCTCATGCACGCCAAGAGTTTCCGCCAAATCTTTCTGCAAAAAAGGCTTCAGGAAAGCGGGGCCCCTCACAAAAAAATCGTACTGCACGCTGGCAATTTCAAGGGCAGCCTTCTGGAGCGACGACTTTCGGTAGGAAACAGCCTCCATGAAAGACTGCGCCTCAAAAATCGACTGCCTGGCAAACTGCACGTTCGCCTTTTCCTGCTCGGACACAGCCTTTTTTCCGCCAAGAATCTCATAATCCGCCGAAATGCGCATATCAGGAAGCTCGCTCTGGGGGAAAGACACAGACACATTCCCGCCGTCGTTCTTCACCACCGCATCCACACGGACAAAATTCGGGGAAAAAGAGCCGAAGGCCCGGGCAGGCTTTGGGTCAAGGGTCTTTATGAACCGCACAGCATTCTCCACGTCCGAGAGCGTGATTTTTTCAAGATTCAGCTTTGAAAAAACCGTCCTGGAATCATCGGAACCGTAGGATTTGAGTTTTTTTTCTTCGGAGGAAAAAGCCTTGAGCTTTTTGAGGACTTTGTCCGCGCGGGGCGGGTCAAGAAAATCGAAATGGCCGTCCAAAATGAAAAGCGCAAGATTGTTAGGCACCGGGGCGTTTTTTGCCTGAACGAGAAGGCTTTCCTCCACGTTTTTCACGCACGTTCCCACCGGGTCGAAAGTCTGTATGAGCGACAGGATTTTTTCAAGGGTCTCCACGGCAATATCGTTCTTTGCAGAGCCAAGGAACGAATACGGGGACAAAATGTGGTGCCCGTCCCCGTCCAAATTGCCGATGAGCTTTGCCCCAAGCTCCCGCTCCGGCTCAGAAAGAGGCAGCGCGTTGAGCTGGAAGGACAAATGCTCGAAGAGGGACGTGCGGGTGTCAGCCTCCCGGTCGATGATTGCGTCAAAATCGGCCTTTGGGCGGGAAGCTCCCGTGCGCTCGCGAGAACCTGCCCGCTCGGACACTTCCAGCGCGGGATTTTTCTCTGCGAACTCGTATATTTCGTTTTCCACATCGCTCGTGGCAAGGGACAGGATTTTCATCGCCTGAATCTGCCGCTGGCTCATGCGTTGGACTTGAATCTGCCGCTGGCTTTGGGCTGCAACCTGAGAAAGTTCCATTACGCGTCCACGTCCCGAAGAAGATTGTTCACAATGAATTCCCGCCGTTCAGGGGTATTTTTTCCCATGTAGAACGAAAGGAGCGGCGGAATGTTCTTGAGAGCCTGCACCTCCACAGGCGTGAGCTTTATGGTGTCAGGCTCGATGAACTGGCTGAACTCGCTGGGGTCGATTTCGCCCAAGCCCTTGAACCGCGTGGTCTCGCAAGATTTCCCGAGTTTTTTCTGCGCCGCATCCCGCTCTTTTTCCGAATAGCAGTATATGTTTTCCTTTTTGTTCCGCACCCTAAAAAGCGGCGTCTCAAGAATCCACACGCGCCCGCTGGTGACAAGCTCCTCGTAGTAGCCCAAAAGGAACGTGAGCACAAGATTCCTGATATGGAAGCCGTCGTTGTCGGCATCAGTTGCTATGACGATTTTTGAGTAGCGCAGGTTTTCCACGCTGTCTTCCACCCCGAGGGCGCACATGAGCTGGTAAAGCTCGTCGTTCTTGTATATTTCGCTGGGCTTTTTCCCGTACATATTCTCGGGCTTTCCCCGCAGCGAGAACACAGCCTGATAGGACACATCCCGCGTCTTGTTGATGTTTCCCGACGCAGAATTTCCCTCCGTTATGAACACCATGGAATTCTCGCCTTTTTTCCCGTCGCTCAGATGGTATTTGCAATCCTTGAGCTTTGCGATGTTGAGCGATGTCCGCTTCGCAGCTTCCTTCGCCTCCTTCTTCACGGACGCAAGGTCGGTGCGGAGCTTTTCGTTCTGCTTTATCTTCTCCTGGATGATGTGCGCTTCCGTCGGATTTTTGTGGAGCCAGTCGTCAAGCCCGGACTGGGTTTCGCCCACAATCCACGCGCGGATGTCCGTGTTTCCCAGCTTGTTCTTTGTCTGGCTCTCGAACACCGGGTCTTTCACTTTCACGAGGACGGCCGCCGTGATTCCCGCCCGCACATCCTCCGCCTTGAAGCTCGAATGGAAAAAATCGTTTATGCCCCGCACGAACCCTTCCTTGAACGCGTTCAAGTGAGTGCCCCCGTCCGAGGTGAACTGCCCGTTCACGAAGGAGAAATAATTTTCCGCATATTCGTTGGAATGCGTGAAGGCGAACTGCAAATGCTCGCCCCTGTAGCTTCCAATTTCGTAAAGGGACGCGCCCTCAATTTCAGAGCGGAGCAAGTCCAAAAGCCCGTTCTGGCTCACATAGTCCTTTCCGTTCAGGTTGATTGTAAGTCCCGTGTTCAAATAGGCATAGTTCCACATGCGCTTTTCAAGAAAATCGAAATTGAACGCATATTTCCCAAAAATCTCCTCGTCCGGCACAAATTCAAAATATGTTCCGTTGGGCTGGCTCTGCTTGAGCTTTCCTGACTTCTCGACCTTGAGCTTTCCCTTTTCAAAGACCGCATCGCAGCACTGCCCGTCCCGCACGGAGACGACGCGAAAATACGAAGAAAGCGCGTTCACGGCCTTGGTTCCCACGCCGTTCATGCCCACGGAAAACTGGAAAACATCGTCATTGTACTTTGCGCCCGTGTTGATTTCGCTCACGCAGTCAACAACCTTGCCCAGGGGGATGCCACGCCCGTAGTCCCGAACGGTGACGCGGTTATCCTGTATAGTCACGTCGATTTTGTTGCCGAATCCCACGATGAACTCGTCCACCGAGTTGTCGATTATTTCTTTTATGAGGATATAGATGCCGTCATTCTGGTTTGAGCCGTCCCCCAGCCGCCCGATGTACATTCCGCTCCGCCGCCTGATATGCTCCAGCGCGTCAAGGTGCTGGATTTGGCTGTCGGTGTACTCGGCAATTTTCTTTTTGCCGGATTTTGACGCGGGGTCAGCTTCTTTTGCTTTCAGGAGGTTCTTTGCAGCCTGCTCCGCGCTCGTCCCGGGAACGAACGCCGGAGACTGGTCAACATTCTTCTTTGCAGCCCCGTCCTTCGTCTTTGCGTTTCCCCATGCGCGGAACGTTCCGTTCTCGTCAACGCCCGCAACTGTTTTCTTGCTCTCTGATTTTGTTCCACCCATGCGACTATTATAATCAGAATGTTGCAAAATGAGAACATACCGACAAAACTCATTCTAAGTCGCAAAAAAATGTGTGGCAAGTGGCGTATCAGCTTGATGTGTTCACTTAATCCAAGTACGAATCATTATGATTTTAGCGATAATCGCGTTTTTTGCGCTTGGTTATCCAGTCTGGTAAAAGCACCTCTCTTCACAGAAAAAGCAAGGGAGCAAAAAAATAGCCGCCTAGTCTAGCACACTAAGCGGCGGTGTCCGCAAGGACATAAATGTTTAATGTACGAAGACCAACCGTAGCTTTGGCTGTACTTCTTTTTTTATTATATCGGGCTTTTCTGAAAAAATCCACATATTTTTGCAAAAAGAATACAGCGCGGTGGTTTCGATGCTTCGACAAGCTCAACCACCGCCCCGACTCAGCCCGAAGTTTGGGTTCGTTGCTCGTTCAGAATCATTCCAACATGCCTTCCCCGCGAGTTTGCAAGCTCCAAAGTGCAGAACTTCGCTCCTAGAACGCTCGGACAACTATAGTTTCGCACGTATAATCGCGTGGTCCACCATATGTTCCATTAGCATAATTCATACCAAATTCATAAATCGCATTAGCACTTTGTAATGATGATGAAAAGACCATTTGATTTGTTCCGCTTGCAATATCATTAAAAGACCAGCTTGTAACTTTTCCCAAAGCATTGTTTATAACTATACGGTTCGAGAACATAGCACTCATTTCTTGAAAACTTGGGATATACCAATTGTCTGATATACCATTCATATTATAGTTATTTGCAAAATAAAATTCTGGAAACTGAACAGACATATTAATATTGTTGGTCTCAGCGTATTGGTTCAATGCAGTACGATTTGCAAGACCATCTGTTTGACCTAAAAGTGACTGTAATTCAGGAGGCAGAGTTGAAGAAGTTGTGCCATTTGCCTCATAGTAAAAAAATTTTTCTTCTAAATAACTTAATCCTAAGACATGAACCTTCCCAGCTTGTCCTGCAGATGCACTTCCCAAATATGCCACAACCCCAACCGCTGCCGCTTTTTGTTCCGTGGTGAGAGTAAGCCCCTCGCTGTAAGCCTCGGCACTTCCATCGCTGAAAACGATGTCGCCCACAGCGTCTGGAGCTGCCTTTGAGCCATACGGTGCTTTGAATGTTGCCGAAACTGAGACATCTCCGCTCGGCATGGTGAATGTGTAGCTCGTCCCTGCCGTCACCGCAGTCGTGGCGACATCGGCGTTGGAAGCGTCCTTAACCGAGAGGGCATCCAGCTTGTAGCCTGTGCCTGGCGTTATTGTGAGCGTGATTGTCTCGCCCGATAACGCCTGTGTCGCCTCAACTCCGCCTACTTTCGCCGTTACAGTGCCGTTCGTGGTCGCAGGAACAGTTATTGTGTACAGCTGAACTATCGTCGCGTTGACTGTCACATCGCCGCTCGGCATGGAAAATGTATATGTGCCTGCTGTACCCGCATTTGTTGGCACATCAGTTGAGCCTTGCTTTACAGTGATTGTCTCTACCTTGTAATTAGC
>JAFPYB010000197.1 GCA_017412405.1 Treponema sp.
AACACGGATGACAGAATCGTTATCGACACGCGCGACGGCTCGTTCGTTGAGCGCGCAAAGAACTAAGGAATATATTCGTTTTATTTTCGGCGGGGCTGTCCTAGAAGTAAGTGTCATGCTGAACTTGTTTCAGCATCTACGCTATCAGAAGCGTTGAGATTCCGAAACGAGTTCGGAATGACACGGCTAACTGAACTTTTTGGACAGCCCCGTTCTTGTTTCTGGGCGCGGTTCCCGCAAAAAAAAACGTTCCAATCTGCTGGAACGTTTTTTTTTGCGCTTGACGATTTTTTGCTAGTCCTTGAAGCCGGACCACTTTCTGATGAGCGGGAGCTTTGAAAGAAGCGTATCCACTTCTTCTTCCGTGTTGTAGAAGTAGAGGCTTGCCCTGGCGGAAGCCGGTATTCCGAGGTACTGCTGGAGCGGCTGGGCGCAGTGGTGTCCTGCGCGGATTGCGATGTTCTCGTCTGACAGGAGCGTTGCGATGTCGTGGGGATGCACATCGTCAACCGTGAACGTGACGATTCCGCACCGCTTTGTTCCGTCCTTTCCGCCCACAATGTGGAAGTGCGGTATTTTCTTGATTCCTTCCATGAGCTTGTCCGCCAGGAAGTTGTCGTTTTTTTCGATGGTGTCAAGCCCCACCGACTGGATGTAACGGATTGCCGCCGCCATGCCCACTGCGTCCCCCGCGCTCACCGTGCCGGCCTCGAACTTGTGGGGCACTTCCGCCCATGTGGCGCTTTGTGTGGTGACGTACTCAATCATCTCGCCGCCACGGAGGAACGGGGGCATGTTCTCAAGCAGCGAAAGACGCCCGTAGAGCGCGCCGATTCCCATGGGGCCGCAGAGCTTGTGCCCGCTCATGGCGAGGAAGTCCGCGCCCAAATCCTGCACGTCCACCGGTATGTGCGGCGTTGACTGCGCCCCGTCCACGACGAGGACTGCCCCAACCTTGTGGGCAAGCTCTGAGACGCGTTTTACGGGGTTCTGCGTTCCAAGCACGTTGGAGACGTGGGTGAGCGACACGATTTTTGTGCGTGGCGTGATTTTGGTCTCGAATTCGCTCATGGGGATTTCGCCCGTCTCCTTGTCCACGTTGAAGAACACGAGCTTTGCCTTTTTCTGCTCGCAGACGAACTGCCACGGTATGATGTTGGAGTGGTGCTCCATGATTGAGACGGCTATTTCGTCTCCCTCTCCCACGTTGGCAAGACCGTATGTGTACGCCACCAGGTTCAGGCTCTCCGATGAATTCCTGGTGAACACGATTTCGCGGGGGGATGCGGCGTTGACGAACTTTGCCACGACGCTCCTGGAATCCTCGTATGCTTTCGTGGCGCGCTCGCTCAGTGAATAAAGCCCGCGCAGCGGATTTGCGTTCTGCGTGGCGTAGAAGTGCGTCATGGCGTCCAGCACGATGAACGGCCGCTGTGCCGTGGCGGCCGTGTCAAAATAGATGAGCCCCGCGTTTTCTTGGGCGTTCCGTTCGTCAATCGCCTTGAAAAGGGGAAAGTCGTTTCGATATTTGTTCATGTGGTACCTCTTTCTTTCTGTGCGTTCCCAATGTAGCCTGCTCGGAAATCGTAATTTTCCGGACAAGTCTATTATACAAATTTCCATAGTTTTTGACTAGGAAAATCGGGAGATATGATGCGGTGGACAGAAAACCATGAAAACTTTTGAAAATGATTGAAAATCGTTCTGTTTTTTTCGGCTAATCAAATTGCACTAAATCGATAAAACAATTAGAATTGAAACATTATGTTGAATCCATTGGCTGTAGAACTTAACGACACGTTGGCCGGAACTGTTGCCGGCGCACTTTTGTCCGATCTTGGAACGAGAATCTATTTTCCGAAGGGAATCATCGCTCAGAGCGCGGAAGCAAAAAAGTTTGGAAAAACCGCGAATGCCACCATCGGAACGACGCTCATCGGCGGAAAGCCTGTAATTCTTGAGGCGGTGCACCGCTTTGCGCCATCGCTCAGTGCCGGGGAGCTTGTGGCGTACTCGCCCACTGCTGGAAACCCAGACCTCCGTGCCGCATGGAAAGAAAAATTGTACCAGAAAAATCCTTCCCTCAAGGGAAAGTCATTTTCTCTGCCGGTCGTCGTTCCTGGATTGACCGCCGGCATATCATACCTTGCGGATTTGTTCGTGGATAAAGACCACCCGCTTCTTTCCGCGGACCCATGCTGGGACAATTACGCGCTCATCGTGGAGGCGCGGCGCAATTCCCAGCTTAGGCAGTTCTCCATGTTCAAGGACGGCAGATTTGACATCGAATCATTCAAAAAAGCCATTTCTGACGAAGCCCGGCGCAATGCCGACAAGTCGGTGCGCGTCATTTTGAACTTTCCCCAGAACCCAAGCGGCTATTCTCCCTCCAACGAAGAGGCAAAAGAAATAATCGATGCTGTGCTGGCCGAGGCGGAGAAGGGAACGAAAATCATCGTGTGGGACGACGACGCGTATTTTGGGCTGAATTACGAGGGCGACATCTACGGGCAGTCTCTGTTCGCCGAGCTGTGCGATATTCATGAGAACGTGCTTGCAGTCAAAATCGACGGGCCTACAAAAGAAGATTTTGCCTGGGGCTTCAGGAGCGGATTTTTGACATTCGGGCAGAAAGGCATGACCGAGCCACAGTACGATGCGCTCGTGAAAAAGCTCATGGGGCTTATCCGCTCGTCGGTGTCCTGCGCCACAACGCCTTCCCAGAGCATGATTCTCAAGGCCATTCAAGACCCTGCAATCGAGGTGCAGAAAAAGGCATACCGCGATGTGCTTGAAAAACGCTACAAAATCGTGCGCAAATTCGTGGACAACCATACATCGAAGGCTCTTGAGCCGCTTCCTTTCAATTCCGGCTATTTCATGAGCTTCAGGCTCTCGGGTGTCGATGCCGAGACGCTAAGGCAAAAGCTCCTTCAGGGGCGCGGAATCGGAACCATTGCCATTGACGGAAAGACGCTCCGCGTTGCGTTCAGCTCGCTGGACGAGGACAAAATCGAGCTTGTTTTTGCGGCAATCTACGAGGAAGCCGACAATCTGGCAAAATAGAAAAGACAAAGAATCGGTTTGCCATGAAGTTTTTCCAGTGCCTGTTGTTTTTTCCGCTCTTTCTCATCTTCGCTTCCTGCGGTGCAAAATCCAAGCCTGTGGTCATTTGGACGGATTGCGCGGAATTTGCCTCCTATGTGGAGGAGTTCAACAACGGCGAGAGCGCACTCGGGGACGGAACGAAGGCAATCGTCGTGTACAAGGAAAAGCTTGCCGAGTCTCTTTTTTCCGAGAAGACCGCCATACGCCCCGACTTGGTGATTGGCACGTTCCTAAAGAATCCCGGCATTGAGAGGCAGCTTTCCAGCCTGTCGTCGCTTTTTGCAGGCGAGCGGAACGAAAACAAAATCCACCGCTCCGACTTTTATGAGACTCTTCTTGAATCAGGCTCGGACAAGCTCATTCCCGTGAGCTTCAACTTGCCGATGGTGATTTTCTCCTCCAAAAACAACGCCTTTGTCTCAAAGGACTATATGCTGAGCCCGAATGAAATTCGGGACGATGCAGGACTGTTCAACACGAAGAACAAGAACGGTGTCTACACGAAGATGGGCTTTGCGCCGTCGTGGAGCCGCGATTTTTTGTATCTTGTGGCAAAAATGAACCGCGTGGACTTTGCCATGGATGGGGAGAAGCTTGTTTGGAACGACATTGCGCTCAAGATGACGGTGGACTATGTGGTGGACTGGACGCTCACGCGGAACACGGCTTCGTCCAACGAGGACGATTTTTCGTTCAAGTACCTCTACACGCCCAATTTCAAGCAGGTTTCCTTTGACCGCTGCCTGTTCGCATACAGCGACAGCGACGATTTTTTCCGCCACTCCGAGGAGCAGATTGCGGATGTTGATTTTCGCTGGATTTGTTCCAGCGACGAGGAGCCGAAGATTTTTGTGGATGACGAGATTGCGATGCTCGGACTGCACAAAAAATCGGCAAACAAGGGTAACGCAAAAAAATTCATCGTGTGGTTTTTCAGCAAGGACACGCAGAAATCGCTTTTGGAGCGTTCGGAGCGGATGAATCTTGGCGTGCGTTCCTTCGGCATTTGCGGTGGTTTTTCTTCGATTAGGAGCGTGAACGACGAGTTGTTTCCCATGTACTACAAGACACTTTTGGGGAACCTTCCCGAGCCGGAGCTCCTGTCGGCCCCGCGGCCCGTTCCTTCCAGGTGGGTGAGCCTCAAGGAGCGGGTGGTCATTCCGTATCTTGCGGAAAAATCCAAGACGGAGACGAGTTTTGACACTAAGACGATGGAAGAGCGTCTTGACATTTGGTACAAGCAGTTCAACTGAAAACTGAACTTTCTCCTGTTTTTTACCTGTCGCACATTCGCGACAATTCGGCTATAATGGAATCATGAATAATCTTTCTCCTCATGCACAGCGCGTCCTTGAGTGGCGGGAAAGCCTTGCGCTTTTAAGCGAAAGCAGGTTTTTTGAGATAATCAGAATGTATTTGGGGAACATAAAGACCCCGTTCAACAAGCAGAAACTCATCGAAGAGCTGGGCGCGTTTTTGAGAAAAGCCGAGAACCGCGCGGTCATCTTCGCGCTTTTGGAAAAAGAAGAAATCGAGCTTCTTGCAGCGGTCAAATTCATCGAAAAACCCACACGGGAGAAAATCCGCGATTTTTTTCAGGATTCCTATTCATACGCCTTTATTTTTGACAAGACCCTGAATCTTGAGGAGAGACTTCTTGTCTATGAGTACAACGACAAGTCAACCGGCGAGCAGTACCTAAAGCTCAACCCCACCTTTGACACGGATTTTGATACGATGCTCGTTCCGTCCGTGCTCCTGCATCCTGCGGTCGTGGCCGAGCGCGATTTCGACGGCGGCTGGAGCGATTGCGTGTCCGTGGAGCTTTTGGCGGCTTTTGTCGCCTTTGTCTCGGAGACCAAGGATTTGACGAAAGCCGACGGCTCTTTCAAGAAGCGTGTGGCGGCGGAGGTTGAAAAACGCTTCGGCTCGCGGGGGGACAAGCTGCTTTCCATATTGTCCGCCTTTGTGAATCTTTCAATAATGGTCCAGGGGGAGCATGGCATGGAGATTGACTGGGGCAGGCTCTTTGCGTTTGCGTCTCTTTCCCCTGTGCTGGAAAAGCTGTACCTTTGCGTCTCTTCCACAAGGCTTTCCCGCGACGAGCTTGTTCGCCGCTCCCGTATTTTGCTCGGCACCCTTGTGTCCATTCCTGAAAGCGGCTACACAAAAGAAATGATAATCCGCTCGTCGGCTCTTTTCATTGCCAGGGAAAACAGCATTCCAGGTTCCCGCATTCTCGGCACGAGGGGGCGTTTTTCTTCCATAATTGCCCATATGTCCTTGGGCGGGGACGATTCCTCGGAAAACGATTTCTCCTCTTCCTCCATTTCCCAGCGCGTCATTGATGCGGCTGTTCAGTTCGGTCTCCTGGAAAGGCTGGGAAAAACGGCCGCGGGGGAGGATGTCTTTGTTCCCTCGGAGATTGTGCGTAGTGCCGGCGATGAATGTTTTGACGGCTCTCCAGTTTTTCAGGGCGAGGCTAAAAAAGTCCTCACCGTGGATTCGGGGCTTTGCGTCCGCATCATGCCGGGGCTTTCCCTGGGCGAGCTTTTGAAGCTGGTGCGGTTCCTTGAGATAAAAGAATACGACACGGCCATCACCTTCGAGCTTACGAAAGACTCGTGCATGAGGGGGTTCGATTTGGGGCTGGGCGTTGAAGACATGCTGTCCCTCCTTGAAACCTATTCAAGCTACGAGCTTCCGCAGAATCTTCGCATTTCCGTTGACGACTGGTATGCGTCCTATTCGTCGGTGTCGTTGTTCCACGGCTACGTTCTTCGGGTGGCGAGCGACAAAATCGGTCTTTTGGAAAACAATTCAAGGGTCAAGAAATACATATCGGGCACGCTTGCGCCCGGAGTCTATCTCCTTCGCGTGGTGAACGACAACGAGGCTCAGTATGTGGCGTCTCTGCTGGGATTCGGGCACGCGGGGGACGTGGCTCGGTGCAAGAGCACCCTGCAGAAAATCGGCTATCCCGCCCTGCATGTGTCCCGGGAGGAGCTTTGTGGCGCGCCTGTAGGGGAGACCGTG
Organism: Treponema sp.; assembly: GCA_017412405.1. Lineage (GTDB taxonomy): Bacteria > Spirochaetota > Spirochaetia > Treponematales > Treponemataceae > Treponema_D. Next base: position 6,145 of record JAFPYB010000197.1, read on the forward strand.
GGCGCGGAAGGCTCAAGCCCGGATGTGATTGAAAATCATCTTGAGAAAATGCGCGCCGCCCTTTCTGCGCTCAAGTTGCCCGACGAGCAGGAGGAGGGGCTTTTGCTCAGGATAAACAGGAAAATCGTGTTGTCGCCGGAACAGCTCAAGGGCGAGACCGTCAAATTCGAGCGCACCGAGGCTGGCGGCATGGATTTTTCAGGAAAGCTCCATGTCATAGACACCGCCATATCGTCCTCCAGTATGCTCGCAGTCGAGTTCTCAAACCCGGACGAGTCCAAGAAGGAAAGCTCCTGCCTGCTCGGCCGCCCGGTCGCAATCGAAAAGGAAAACGGCGCGTCCTATCTCAGGATTGTTTTGGAGCCTGAAAAAACGGAGCGCATTTTTGAGATAGGTCGAATCAGTTTCGTTAAGAAAATCCGCGACTCTATTTTCTAGAAAATCGTCTCCAAAATCTCGCGGTAGCCTGCTTTTTGTGCCACCGCCCGCGCCACGCCAAAGGCTGTGTCCAGCGACTGCACCGAATGGGAGTCCGAGCTTATGATGACCGGCACGCCGCGCTCGCGCAAAAGCGACAGGAACGTTTCTCCGGGGTAGGGGAGCGTCCTGTGGCCGCGGGCAATTGCGCCCGTGTTTATCTCCGCAATGACACCCGCCCGCTTTATTTCGTCCGCGGTGGCTTTCAGCTCGTTCACATACCAGCTTTCGCCCTCGTCAAAGAGTTTTTCTCTTTCCTGGAACTTCGTGATTAAATCCGCATGACCGATGATTGAAAATCCGCCTTTCCTGAGCATTTCCCGCTCGGTGGAAAAATACGCCTGGACTGCTTTCTTCACGTCGCCCGAAAAATGCGTCCTGATTCCCTCCTTTAGCTCTCGGAGGGAAGAGTCAATCGCAAAAATCGCCTCTTTTGTTTGGATGTAGTGGACGGAGCCGATTATGTACTCGGGGCTGAACGCATCGTAGGCGGAAAAGGTGGGTTCTGTGACGGCGCGTATGTAGTCGGCCTCGAAGCCGAGTTTAAGCTGGATTTTTCCCTCGTAAGCCTTTTTGAGGCGGTTGATTTCCTCGCAGTATGCGCCGATGTCCCTTGCCCCAATGTGCCAGTCGCTTGAAAACGGGTACATAGCGTGGCCCGAGAAGCCCAGCACGTCAAAATTCTTTTCGATTGCGGCAAGCACCATTTCTTCCGCCGTGTTCTTTCCGTCGCAGAATGTGGTGTGGGTGTGGAAGTTCGTTTTCATAGCTTTATTTTCTTGAATTCCTTGAACAATATTATGAAATGCTTGGCTGCCTTCATGTACGCGTCAAGGTTCTGCTCCTTCGCGCTCTTTTCCATCTCAAGCCCGCATTTTCCCAGGGCAAAGGCAGAAATCGTGTTGGAGCTTCCCTTGAACGTGTGCCCGATTCTCTCAAGCTCCGCCATTTCCTTGAATTCGATGCGCCGCATCATTTCGCCCAGAAGCTCCTCGGTCTGGTCTATGTAGTCGTTGAAGAGCTTTTTCCCCAGGGCTTCGTCCCCGCCCGTCGTCTCGTCAAAATCGGCTTTGTCCCACAGCGGGGCCTCGCCCTTGCCGGAATCTGCTGCGATGACCGGGATGGAGTCTGGGAGGCGCACCACGCCGCCCCATTTTTCCAGCATGGATTTTATTGCCGCGCTCTTGAACGGCTTTACGAGAATGTCGTTCATTCCGATTTTCATGTAGTCCCTGAAATCGTTGGAATCGTTGTTTGCCGTGCAGGCGATTATGATTCCCTTGTAGCCGTTCCTCTTGATTTCCTTTGTCGCCTCGACGCCGCTCTTGTTCGGCATGTAGATGTCCATGAATATGATATGGATGTCGGGATTCTTGGAGACGCACTCCACCACTTCGTCTCCGTCCGCGGCGGTGAGCACTTCCGTCTCGAATTTTGTGAGGAACGTCTTCAAAAGAAGCTGGTTCGTGGGGTGGTCTTCTGCCACCAGGACTTTAAGCCCTTTTCCTGGATTTTCCGCCGTCTTCACCTCGGCTTCCTCCAGAGGCTCGGCTTTTTCCACCTTTTCTCCCGCGTGGCCGCCGTACTTGCTGCTTAATATGGAGTCCATCAGCTCAAAGAGTTTTTCGCGCTTCACCGGCTTGTACAGGTAGCCGTCGAACCAGTCCAAAAGCTTCATCTTTGCGTCCTGCTTGAGTTGCCCCTCGGGGATGAGCAGGTACAGCTGGATTTTTGATATGTTGTCCTCGTCTATGATGTTGCTGGCAAGGTGCCAGCCGTCAACTACGGGAAGCGTCATGTCTATGAAAGCGATTTTGTACTGGCGCTGGATTTTCTGCGCGAAGAGGATGTTCGTCATCGCCTCGTCCGCTGATGACGCAATGTCGATTTCCTTGAAGCCGATGTTCAGGAGCTTTGATTTTAGGCTTGATGCCTGAAGGTTGTTGTCCTCCACAATGAGAATCCTGAAATCGTCCTCGGGCGAAAAAATCGGCTTGGCAGGCTCCGCCCCCTTCGCGGGCTTGAGTGGCACGTCAAAATAGAAGATTGAGCCGCCGTAGGGGTTCGGCTTTACGTTGATTTCGCCTTTCATGACGGAGACAAGGCTTTTGCTGATTGAAAGCCCCAGTCCCGTGCCGCCGAATTTGCGGTATGTGGACACGTCGGCCTGAAAATAGTCGGTGAAGAGCTTCTTCCGCTTTTCCTCGCTTATGCCGATTCCCGAGTCCGTCACCTGAAAGTGCAGCCCCGTGGACTTGTTGTAGTCCAGCTCCACATGGATGTAGCCGTGGTTCGTGAATTTGACCGCATTCTTTATGAGGTTCAGTATTATCTGCTGAATGCGCACCGGGTCGCCAGAAAGCATGGTTGGAACCGACGGGGAGATGTCGGTCACAATCTCAATGTCCTTGTTGAACGCCTCTATGCTGATGAGGTCAACCACCATCTCCGCAATCTTCCCGATGTCGAAGGGGATTGTCTCAAGCCTGAACTTTGCGGAGCGGATTTTTGTGAAGTCAAGGATGTTGTTTGCAAGGTCAAGGAGGACTTCGGCACTGAACTGGATTTGGCGGATGTATTCGGTCTGTTCTTTGTCGAGGTTCGTCTCGCTTATCAGCTCCAGCGCGCTCATGATTGTCTGGACAGGAGTCCTGATTTCATGGAGCGTGCTTGCCAGGAAACGGCTCGCCTCGTTCACCGACTCACTTTGAATTCTGGGCATGGAGCACTTCCGACACTTTTTGGAGGATTGCCTCCGGCTTCTGCGGCTTTAAAAGGTACGCCTTCGCGCCCAGGCTCAACGCCTGCACTATGGCTTCCTTCTGCATGGCCTGGGTGTAGATGATGACCGAAATGGAAGAGTTGCGCTCCCGCAGCGCCTTGAGCACGTCGAAGCCTGAGAATCCCGGCATGAATATGTCAAGAATCAGTATGTCGTAGCCCTTGGACTCGTAGCTCGCAAGGAAATCCGCGCCCGTGGAATACACGTCCAGCGATGCGCCGTAGCT
>JAFPYB010000198.1 GCA_017412405.1 Treponema sp.
GCGGCGGAGGAGCACAAGCCAGCAGAAGCCACAAGCGATTTCGGAGAGAAGCTGTACGAAGAGAACACGGCCCCAGTGCTGCCGCCCGAGCCAAAGCGCACGAAATCCGAAGAAAAAGTGTCAGCCGCAGAATCGGCCGCGCCGGAGCTTTCTCCAGCAGAAAAGAAGGATGTTCCAGAAGAAAAAATCTCGAATGGCGATTCCGTTGCGCCTGAACTGAAATACAGCAAGCAGGAAAAGGCAAAGCAGGGCGAGCGCCTGTCAGAAAGCGATGCCACGGCACCCGAGTTCGGCGCAAAAGAAGAGAATGACACATTCGCCGGGGAAAAAGTCGGAAAAGACGCAACAGCTCCTTCCGTCTCCGACGAAAAGTCAAAACAGGGCGACACTTTTGATTCGCTTCCGGAATTGGACGAAAAAGTTCTGGATTTCTAGGAAAAACCGCAAGGAAAAATTTTTGAAAATTTTCCTTGCGAATTAAAACGTTTTGTACTATCATTTAAACAATTTGGATGTGCTTCCCAGAAGATGAAAGCTTCATTCCATTGTTTTTCTTCTATGCTTTGTCGTAGAAAACACCTCCTTTGACGCAGCTGCAAGTTTTGTAGCTGCGTTTTTATTTTCCCCGCATATTCTCAATTTCATCGCTTTTCAGTAAAATCAACTATTATGGCACAGTTAATTCAACCACGAATCCTCAAAGGATTCAGAGACATCTTGCCGCAAGCCGAAATCGAACGGGCCGACTTGCAGGAAAAAATCACACGCGTATACCGCTCGTTCGGCTTCGTTCCAATCGACACACCTGTTCTTGAATATTCAGAAATTTTGCTCAGAAAATCCAACGGAGAGACTGAAAAGCAGGTGTTCCGCTTTGAGGACAACGGAAAGCGCGATGTCGCGATGCGCTTCGACCTGACAGTTCCGTTCGCGCGCTTCACGGCGGAGCATGAATCGGAGCTTTATTTCCCGTTCAAGCGATACCACATAGCGAAAGTGTGGCGCGGGGAAAAACCACAGGCAGGACGATACCGGGAGTTCGTACAGTGCGACATAGACACGGTGGGAACTGACTGCGCGGCAGCCGACTTTGAGATTCTCAGCGTCATGAAGGCGGCTCTTTCCGAAATCGGCGTGGACAACATCACAATCCATGTGAACCACCGCGGCATCTTCAATCGTTTCCTTGCGAAAATCGGGCAGAGCGAAAAATCCGAGGACATTCTGCGCAGCGTTGACAAACTCGCAAAAGTAGGCGAGGAAGAAGTCAAGAAAGAGCTTGTGGGCTTCACAGGAAGCAAGGAAGCGGCGGAAGAGATTCTGAAATACATCGCAGGCGGAGCCGATTTTGACAGCACGCTTTCCCTGCTTGAAAAAATGGCTGGGGGAGAGGCCGACGACACGCGGCGTATGCGCGAAATCCGCGAGATGATGAAAGCGGCTGGAATCGAGGCAACATATGTCCTTGACCCGTCCATCACCCGCGGACTTGACTATTACACAGGCATCGTCTACGAGACGTTCCTGAACGACCTTCCGACAATCGGCTCAGTCTGTTCGGGCGGGCGGTACGACAACCTTGCCGGGCTTTACACAAAGACACGGCTTCCGGGCGTTGGCGCGTCAATCGGGCTGGACAGGCTCATCGCTGGCCTTGAGCAGCTTGGAAAAACGAGCCAAAAGGGAAGCTATCTTGACGCGGAGATTTTCTGCATGGACAAATCACTTGGAATCCACTACCAGAAAATCGCGGCAACCCTTAGGGGGCATGGCATTTCCGTGGAAGTCTTCCCCGAGGCTAAGAAAATGAACCAGCAGTACAACGTTGCCGGGGCAAAGAGCATAAAATGGGGGATTCTCGTCGGAACGAACGAGGCCGAGAAAAACGTAATGACGCTCAAGGACTTGACCACAAGGGAGCAGTTAGAAAACCTGACGGTGGAGCAGGCGGCAGAAAAAATCAAGGCTGCCCGCTAAAAAAAACATGGCACATCTGGAAAATGGCGGCTTCAAACAGCCCCTTTTCCGAGCGCCCCCAATTACTTCAAATTCATCTCGCTCACGGCTTTTAGAGCCTTGAGCTTGTTTGAATAGACTTTGACCGCATTCGATGTAATCCAGCCGTTTTCCAGGCAGTACCAGACTTCTTTCTTTGTTCCAACCTTTATTGATTTTTCGCCCACAATGCGCTGCACATCGCCCTTTCGGAAATTTCCCGTGGTGGAAAACTCGTAGCCCGCATCGGTACGGCTGACCGCGTAGGGGTCGGTCACCACGGCCCATTTCGTCTCAATGTCGAAAGCATACGGATCCGACGTGTCAAATTCAAAGATTTGGTCTTTTCTTACGCAGGACGAAAAGAAAAAAAGCGAAAGGAAAAACAAGACCGAAGCAACAATACAGTTCATATCAATCAGAAATTGAATCGGCAAGGAATTTTGCGACGAAGGGGAAGATGAGCATATCCGAATCGACAAAATTCAGCGTGGGGATTTCAGGAAGCTCCACCCATTTGTATTCAGAATGTTCCGTAAGCACGAATTTTTTCTCCATTCCGTTGTGCGGCAGGAAAATCTGGTAGGCGTGCAATGCGACAATATCATCATTGTGCTTGAAAAAAGTCTCGGCTACTGACGCACCGACTTTCACATCAACACCGAATTCCTCCAGAAACTCCCTGATGATTGCCTCCTCGTCAGTCTCGCCGCTCTCAACTTTTCCGCCCGGGAATTCCCACCGTCCACCCATTTGACCGCCGGGATTGCGGTGGGCAATAAGAACTTTTCTTTCATCAAAGGCTATGCAAGCAACAGATGTATTTGACATATGGTTCTCCTGAGAATATGACACCTGAATAAAAAAATAGCCTGATTCAAAAGAATCAGGCTCTAGCCAC
>JAFPYB010000199.1 GCA_017412405.1 Treponema sp.
GGGCTTGGAATCTCAATGCACTTCATCGCGATTTTCAATTTTTCGTGGTGGAAGGAAAAATATCCAGAATATACGCCGGAGCGTTTTCCGAATGCACAGCGGCACTACCAGAATACAATCACCATTCCGTTGTGGCCGTACATGAGCGATGAAATGAGCGATTACGTCATTGCCACAATCAAAAAAGTCGGCGAGAGACACCATGTCTGACGAGCAGTTCTATTCTGAAATCGAAACTCAAATTCCCTGCGAGCTGATTTTTGGAAAAATCATCCGCTCCCCGTACAAAAGCGGAATCCTAAAAAAAATATCGCTTTCGGACGATTCTATGTCTGACGGCGATGTTCAGATTTTTCCGTTCAGCGAGATTTTCGGCGAAGAAACGCACATCCGCTACGAAGGAGAAGGCGTTGCGCTTGCAGTTGGACGCGACAAGCAGCTGCTCTCCGAACTTTCGTTCCAGTTTGCGATTGAGGACGACAGCTCGGAAAATGCAGAAACGCAATTCGCCACCCAGAAAAAGACAAGGACAAACGTGACAGCACAATCGGAAGAGGAATTCAAGAATCTGTTCGATACAGCGCATCTGGTCACTCAGGAAACGTGGACTTCCGAGATAGACTCGCTTTCATGCACGGAAACGGAAGGCGCGGCGGCATATTTTGCAGAAGGCAACCTCACCGTATTCTCGCCTCTCAAGGACACCGAAAACGTCCTTGGGAAAATCCATGACACAACTCGGCTGGAAAGTGGAAGGATTTCGTTTGTCAAAACAATTTCCCACGAGAAAAACACGAATGCAAACTATTACTGTGCTCTTTGCGCGGTTCTTGCGTCTTTTGCCGCCACAAAAACAGGAAAGGCCGTAATCGTGTCCCTTTCGCGGGAGGAGCAGGAGGAATTCGTCGAAAACCCATTGACCGTCACCGCAAAAATCACGACGGCATTCAACGAAGAAAACAAGCTGCTTGCCGCCACCGTGGAAGTTTCCGCGAATCTCGGCGCATTCTGCCAGTTTGCCCAGACATTCCTTGACGAAGCACTCAAAAAATCACTTGGATTTTACGCGCCCACGTTCTATTCGATTTCGGCGGAAGCAAAATTCGCCAGAAGCCGCCCACGGGCAATCGATTTTTCCATGCTCGATGCCCAGCTTTTCTTTGGGATTGAGTGCCACTTCAACAAAATAGCCGATATTTCCGGGGACTCGCCAAAAACGCTCCGACTCAAGAACATCTCGTCCGAACTTGCCGAAAAAGACAAAATCACCGACGGAATGAAAAAAAGCTGCGGGCTTCTCGATGACTGCGTTAAAATCAAGCTGGAAGAATTTGAAGTGAACGATTTGACGAAGTTTGAGAAAACCCTCGTCAACGATTTTGATTTCAGCCCCAGCGTGTTCGACAGGAAATGGTCGTCATACAGGCTCACGAACAAAAAAAAGAGCCTTTTGTACAAAAATTCAAACTTGCGGGGAACTGGACTTTCGTTCTGCTTCAAGGAAAGCAACGCGGAGAATTTTTCAGGCACGGCGTTCGCGTTCTGCACGCTGGAAATCGAAATAAATCCGCTCACATACAAGGAAGAAATCACGGAAATACGGCTTTTCGTCAACGGCGGAAAATTGTTGAACCAAGAGAGGGCCGTTTCCACGGTAAAAGCCGCAATCCAGCGCATGGTCAAAATCATGATGAACGACAACTGCGCAAACTGCGAGAACATCGTCATAAGATTCCTTAAATCGAACGATGAGGCAAAAAAAATCGGCGACCTTGTTCACTCTGTTCTTCCATCGGCATTCATCTCCGCAATCTCGCAGGCACTGGATTGCACCGTCACCGACTTCCCCATTGGAAGCAGAAAAATTTTTGACATTCTTGAGGGAAAATCATGATTACATTCACGCTGAACGGAAAGATTTCTCATTTTGAGGCGGAAAACAACGAGAAACTGCTTTCGCTGCTCCGCCGCAACGGGCATATGTCTGCAAAATGCGGCTGCATGAAAGGGAAATGCGGATACTGCACAGTCCTCCTTGATGACGAGCCGGTTCCAAGCTGCATTATTCCCGTGGGAATCCTTAAAAGCTCAAAAGTGGAGACGCTCAAGTATTTTTCCGAGACGAACGAGATTTACCGAGCAATAATGTCCGGCTTTGACCTATACGAAGCGAAAATGTGCGGATATTGCAACAGCGCAAGGATTTTTTCAGTGTACAACCTCATAAAAAAATCGACCTTCCCCACCGATGACGAAATAGACGAGCTTGCAAGCGAGTTTTTCTGCACTTGCATAGACCGAGACACATTCAGGAAAGCAATAAAATCCGCAGCAGAAAACTATTCGGAGGGTTGAGAATGTCAACAATCTCGTATTCTGAAAAAATCTCAAAAGTCATTTTTCTCATCAAGGAAAACAGCAGCCAAAAAATCATCGCGGGCTGCACTGCACTGGAAAAACTCCCCGAGGTTGCAATTTCCGTGCGGAACATTTCGGAGCTGAAACAAATTGAAAAACGGGAGACATCGCTGGAATTCGGCTCTGTTGTTACGCTCTCCTCGATTTTGAAATTGGGAAAGCAGAATCTGCCTGATGTTCTGTTCGATTCAATAAAAACAATAGCGAACTCAAACGTGCGGAACATAGCCACAATCGGAGGCAACATAAGCGGGCGGAATTTCAGGCACACGCTTTTCTCGCCGCTGCTCGCGCTTGACGCAAAACTCACGTTCGCAAAACCGATTTTCACTAACATCACCTACAAGACGCAGACGGTGCCGCTTTCAAAAATAACGGAAATACCGCCGGAAGCATTTTTGACGGGAATCATAGTTCCCCTCGCCGACTGGAACTACTCTGCGTTCCAGCGGTTCGGGCCGAGCCACGAAATAAGCGACGACTCTGGAACATTCACGTTCCTTGCAAGCTCCGAGTCAAACAGGCTCTCGAACATACGAATTGCCTTCGCATCGTCCTTCCTGTTCAGGAACGTAGAAATTGAAAGCAAGCTCCTGGGCGCATATCTTCCCCTGGAAAAATCTCTCATCGAGGAGACTGTTTCCGCAATCAGCAAGAAGTTTGACGAGGAATGCGAGAAGAACCCCATGAGTCCTATTTTGCGCAAACAGTTCTTCAACCAGCTCACGCTCCATCTCTCCGAGCTGAAATGACATGATTGGACTTGCTCATTTTATGAGCATACAGTCGCCGTAGCTAAAGAACCTGTACCTTTCCTCCACCGCCTGCTTGTACGCATTCAAAATGTTCTCCCGACCGGCGAACGCACTGACGAGCATGAGGAGCGTGCTTTGGGGCGTGTGGAAATTGGTGAAAATCTGGTTCACCGTGCGGAACGTATAGCCCGGGTACATGAAAATGCGCGTGGAGCTTGAGCCGCCGCGCACAAGCCCGTCATCTCCTGTGGCACTTTCCAATGTACGCACTGACGTTGTGCCAACGGCAAGGATAGGACGTTTTTCCCGCTTTGCCCGATTGATTTTATCTGCCACGTCAAAAGGAATTGTGTATATTTCCTCGTGCATCTTGTGCTCCTCAATGTTTTCCGTGCGCACGGGAAGGAACGTTCCCAACCCCACATGGAGCGTCACGAAGCACCGCTCTATGCCTTTTTCGTCCAGCCGATTGAACATCTCGTCCGTGAAATGAAGCCCCGCCGTGGGACAGGCCGAGCTTCCCACCTCCGTTGCGTATACTGTCTGATACCGCTCGGAATCGGTGTCGTCGTCCTCGCGCCGAATGTAAGGCGGAAGCGGAATATGCCCGTTGCGCAAGAACCAATCATCGTCCAACCTGGAGTCAAACCGAATCGTCCGGAACTCGGTTCCGACATCGTTCTCATGCTCCAAAATCGTTCCCACAGAACCGTCCGGAAACGTGAACTTGTTTCCCGCCTTGACCTTTTTTGCGCCTTTGACCATTGTATGCCAAACGTTCCCGCCGGGAGTCATCTGGTTCAAGAACATGAACTCGCGCTCAGAGCCTCGTCCATGCTCCCCTTCCCCGCGCTTTTCATCCCAGAGAACTTCTTTTATTCCATAGCACCGTGAGCGGCGCACTTTTGAATTGTTGAACACCATGAGCGTGTCGGGGGAAATCAAATCTGGAAGATTTTCCATCTTCAAATGCGAAACACTTCCATCGGCACGCCCCAGAAGCATGAGTCTGTCCTGCCCGCGCACTCCAGATGGTTTCTGGGCAATCAGCTCCTCCGGCAATTCAAAATCAAAATCAGTCAGTTTCATATCATCACCTTGCAGCGTTTATTTTCTGCCAATTCCTTTCATCAAAAATATTTCCAGAAACATGGAATGCCTTGTTTTCATCAAGATTGAAAACAGTGGAGTCCTGCATATAGTTCACGTTCCAGTCAACGCAATAGTACACATCAACGCCGCCTTCCTTCTCCTGAACAAGCCTTTTGCTCGTGAACGGATTCATATCCGACACGGGAAGATTCTCCTTTGCAAGAAACAGCGTGTCCGCCGTGGTCATGAGAGTTTCGTCCGTGCACACTTCCCCAACCGCACCAAAATCCTTCACGAGAAGGAGCGCATTGTACGAAGACGGAACTGTGGGGTCGCTGAACGACTCGAAGGCTTTTAGCTTCATGTCATAACCGTGGTCTGAGACAATGACGATACGCGTGTTGTCCCAAGCACCGTTTTCCCGCAAAAAATCGAACCATTTGCCCAACTGCTTGTACGCGCTCACGTTCGCCTGAAAATGCTTTTCCACAATGTCGGAGGAATTTTCAGCGGCAGGTGTCTCGTAATCATCGTTCAGCGAAATGAACACTTCATGCGTCAAATCGCTTTCAATAAACGAGAATGTGTTCTCCTCCGAATTGAAGGACGTGATTTTCGGAAGATAGTACATAGTGGAAACCAAGTTCAAAAATCGCTTTGCGCTGTTGAGAGTCTTGATTTTGAGATTCCCGTAGAAAGAATTGCGCAAAAACGGCGAAATAACCTGCAGGACAGAAAATTTGACGATTTCCTTTCTGCACAACGAATCAGCTTTGCCGTCCTCCACGATTTTTTTCTCGAACACATATGGCTGGTAATACCGTCCCGCCAAAAAATCAACGTTCATCTCTGGGTACGGCGCAAACGCATCCGAGGGCTTTCCCACATAATAATTGGGAAGGGGCGGATCCGTCACCGTAACACTGAAACCTGCATCAAGAAAAAGCTTGGGCATGACAAGAGTTGCTTCATTGTGTTTTTCGCGGAGAGACTCACCGCTGCGCTCATTCAGTTTTTTCTGCGTGTACTCATAGCCTCCCATAAGCGGCGGGCCGCCCGTTGCCGTGTGGGTGGAAAAACTGAGCATATTCGGAAAATACACGAATCCACGGAACTGTTCTTTTATTTCCACAAACTTGTCAAAAATCTCGGGCGCAAAGGAATTGATGGCACGGTCAAGGAAAAAGACAACGACATTTTTCTTGTTCTTCGACAAATTGAACACGGGCGAAAAATCATCAGTCCCCTCATCGGTGTGAAATTCCGCATACTCGGTGAATTTCCTGCGTATGGTGGAAATTTTCGTGAGCGAAAGCGTAAATTCGGCAATGCACAACGACACCATGAAGGCGGAAACGATTTTGATTTTGTCTTTTTGTGCAAAGAAGAGGAAAACTGGGACAAGCGCAAACAATGCCAGAACCGAAAGGAGCTTTGTCAAAAAAGCTTGATTCAAGCACGAGCTGTCCTCAAGCTCGAAGAAAATGTTCAAGTCGCCGTAATTGCTTTTGAACACGAACGCATTCGCAATGGCGCACAGAAAAAGGACACAGACAATACCAGGAAGGATTGCACGAACATTTTTCCCGAACATCTTGAAAATGGCGCAGGGCCAGAAAACGAAGCTGCCAAAAAACACAAAGAAGCTTGACACCACATACGAAAGCGGGGACGAAGTTTCGCCGAGAAAAGAAAATTCCGTGGGGTTCGTGGAAATGACGCTTGACGGAAGCAAAAGCCCGCACAAAAGCGAAAGCCCCAGACCGGAAAAAAGCAGGAGCAGAAACTGCTCCCCATCCGTCCCATGAACACCACCCCACAAGATGGCTTTCTTTGGAATTTTTCTTAAAAACAGCGGAAAAACAGCAAACAAAAGCGCAAGCATCAGAAAAAGAACACGCTTGGAAACGCTTCCGATTTGTGCGAGTATGAGCGCAAGAGCCGCGCCCACAAAGAAAAATGCCAAAATTCCGTGGAGGATTTTTGCCGGGGACCTCATCTTCATGACGATGTTCTTTATCAAGGAGAAGATGTTGTTCAAAATCCAGTATATGACAAGGCCGCTTGGGGAATTGTACAGGAGCGCGAGGAAGATGACGGCGATTCCATAGAGCTGGAGCTTTTCCCGCATGGGAGCGTCTTTCAGGTAGACAGCCCCCGAAACAAAGTTTATGAGCGTCATCAAGACCGGAAGCACATGGATTTTCATGCCGCCCACATGAAAAAGCGTGTCGGGCGCGCCCAAGTCGCCGAAAATCCAGAAGCTCGCCCCGCGCAGCACCTCGCTGTGGCTCAGGTAGTGGTACGCCGCGATGAAAAACGGAATCTCAATCAGAATGGA
>JAFPYB010000200.1 GCA_017412405.1 Treponema sp.
ACAATATCACAAGAATATTTTTTTATTATATACAGAAATGCGGCTGTCAGTCAATAGATAAATTTTCTATGTCAGGGCAACCGCATTATAAGACCTTTAAAATGTATAGAAAAAGGACTTTATAAATAAAAGGGGCTATCCAAGAAGTAAGTGTCATGCTGAACTTGTTTCAGCATCTACGCTATCTGCAGCGTTGAGATTCCGAAACGGGTTCGGAATGACACATCTAGCTGAACTTTTTAGACAGCCCCTTTTCATTGTTACAAATATCCTTCTGCTACTCCATGTTTTATACCATTTGCGTCCATTACATCTATAGCAGCCTGTTATGAAAAAGCTGCTGATTTTATCAAAAACACGACAAAATCAACATGACTTAAGGTATTTTTAATGCGGAGATTGCAGCCGGTTGCTAGCTCAAAATCGCTCTTGCTCTTTCCAGAGCGCCTGAAATGTGGTCGTGGATGTTCTCCCTGCCCAGTTTGTCGGCCATGCCTGTTTTTTCAAGCAGCATGTATGGCTGTGTGTGGATTCCGGAGATGACGATGGTGATTCCCTTTCTGTCGCAGGCGGCTTTTGCCTGTTCAAGTGCGCGAATTCCGCCTGCATCAAGATATATTGTGCTTCTCATGCGCAAGATAAGCACTTTGTAATCAATTCCGGCTTTTTCCACGGCAACCTCAAATTTCCTGACCGTGCCGAAGAAGAGCGGGCCTTCAATTTCATAGACCATTGCGCCTTTCGGCAAATCAAGGTTCTCGTCCGGCATATCGGTGTGGATTCCTGATGTGAGAGCTTCCCGCTGGTTTTGGACTTCCGACAAATCAATCATCTTCTTGATGAAGAAGAATGCCGCCAATCCCAAGCCGACTTCAATGGCAACGGTCAAATCGACGAACACTGTGATGAGGAATGTTACCACGAATACGGCCGTGTCCGATTTCTGGCCGTGAATCAGGGCGCGGATTGCGGGGAATCCTGCCATGTTCCATGCGACGTTGACAAGCACTGCCGCCAAAGCCGCCATTGGTATGAACGAGGCGAATCGCCCGAGGAAGAGAAGAATCAAAAGGAGCGTGAGCGCGTGGATTATTCCTGCGACTGGTGTTTTTCCGCCGTTCTTTATGTTTGTCGCCGTTCTTGCGATTGCACCCGTTGCCGGGATTCCGCCGAAGAGCGGGGAAACAATGTTCGCGATTCCCTGTCCGATTAGCTCGGTGTTGGAGTCGTGCTTGAAGCCTGTCATACCGTCGGCTACTGCCGCGCTCAAAAGGGATTCGATTGCGGCAAGGACCGCGATGGATGTTGCGGTCGGAAAAAGCGTGGTGATTGTCTTTAGGCTGAAATCGGGTAGTGTGGGCTTTGGGAGCGACGTGGGGATTTCTCCGATTGTCGCCGTGTTCATGGCTCCTTCAAATCCGTTCTTTGCCAGCACCACGTTCAGCACTGTTGCCGCCACGATTACGATGAGCGAACCCGGGATTTTTTTTACGAAACGTCCCCAGATGAAGATGAATGCCAGTGAAATTGCAGACATCAGGAATGTGTAGACATCCAGCGTGTGGAAGAATTTTCCGTAGACAATGACTTTAGGAAGAAAGTCTCCTGGCATTTTTGAATACTCTTCGCCCAAGATTGAGAGCGGGGTTGAGAAATCGGGGGAAAGCCCGAAGAAATTTCCGATTTGTCCTGCCGCGATTGTGACTGCGATTCCTGCGGTGAAGCCCGTGACAATCGTGTACGGGATGAATTTGACAAGACCTCCCATCTTGAACACGCCCAGAAGAATAAGAAGGATTCCTGCCATCAAAGTAGCCGTTGCAAGCCCCGCCACGCCGAACTGCATGACTACGCTGTAGACGATTACCGTGAACGCGCCTGTCGGTCCGCCAATCTGGACTTTTGAGCCGCCGAATGCCGAAATGCAGAATCCGGCGAAAATCGCGGTAAAAATACCGGCTTCCGCAGGAACTCCAGATGCGATGCCGAATGCGATTGCGAGCGGGAGCGCGACGATTCCTACCACGATTCCTGCAATCAAGTCGCTTGCGAATGTCTTCCCGTTGTAGGACTTCAAACTGTTGATAAGCTCTGGTTTGAACATAATAGAACTCCATCGGGCTTTTTTAGCCCGTTGCTGTTTTCGATTATTTTGAGTGTTATAGAAAATATTG
>JAFPYB010000201.1 GCA_017412405.1 Treponema sp.
GGGTTCCGCGTAATCCTCGGCGGAAAAATCAACTGGGGCATTGTCGCTCTGGATAAGACCGTCAAAAATGCGTATGCACCGCCGCGTGCTCTCGCCAATCCGTGGGTCGTGGGTGACTATGACGATTGTTGTGCCAGCCGCATTTATCTCGCCGAACAAATCCATGACGGCCTTTCCCGTGGCGCTGTCCAGCGCGCCGGTCGGCTCGTCGGCAAGAATTATGCTCGGGCGCGTGACCGTTGCACGGGCAATAGCCACGCGCTGCTTCTGGCCGCCTGAAAGCTCCGTGGGAAGATGGTTTATCCTGTCCGAAAGCCCCACCCGCTTTAGAGCCTCATAAGCCATGTCCCGCCTAAGCTCCTTCTCGACTCCCTGATAGCGCAGAGGCACCATCACCTGCTCGATGACGGAAATCCCAGGAAGCAGATGGTACTGCTGGAACACAAAGCCGATTGTGCTGTTCCTGAGCACGGCAAGCTCCTTCTCGGACATTTTGGCGGTCTCCTTCCCGCCGATTTTCACAATGCCGCCCGTGGGACGGTCAAGGCATCCAATCATGTTCATGCAAGTGGATTTCCCGGAGCCGGACGGTCCCATTATCGAAAGGAACTCGCCAGCGTTCACGGCGAAAGAGATGCCCCGCAGCGCATGAACCTGCTCCTCGCCCATGGCGTACGTTTTTTTCACGTCCTTCATCAAAATCACGTGTTCTGCCATGATTTCCTCTTTCCTTCCATTAGAACGGGGGCATTCCGCCGCCCATTGGCCCGCCATTGCCGCCAGTCCTGTTCGTTCCAGCGGACCCGCGCTTTTGTGTGCTCAGCCGCCCGCTCTTTTGCGCGGAACTCTGGGCCTTGAGCATCTCGCCGCCGGAAAGTCCGCTCACAATGTTCACATAGTACGTCCCGTACGGCTCGACTTCCACCGTCTTCTTGGTGACAGCCCCGCCTCTCCCCAGCACCTCCACGAAGGCAGAGCCGTTCTCATGACCAATGGCGTACCGCTCCACCACCAGCTTGGACTCAGGCTCGGTTATCTGGATTTTTCCCGTGAAGCTGAAATTTGGAAGCACGTCGTCAGGCACATTGTCGATTCTGACTTTCGCCTTGACAATGGTGGCACCGCGGCTCGTCACTTCGCCAATCGCCGGGAACGAGACCAAGTAGCCCTCCACGGTCTCGGGGTAGGCAGGGAACGCGAATTCGACTTTCTGCCCCACCCGGAGCTTTGAAACGTCCGTCTCCGCAATCTCGACCTCCGCCGTGAGATAGCTCGTGTCAACAAGCGTCCCTATGGAATCCTTCGCCTCAAGGTAGTCGCCCTTGTCAACGTCCAAGTCCGCGATAATGCCGTCAAAAGTGGCTACGATTTTGCGGTCGGACACTTTCTGCACGAGGGACTTCCGCTGGGTCTGCATGAGATTGATTTTGCCCGCCGTCTGGTTCTGGCGCGCCACGCTGATTTCGTAGTCAAGGTTCGCAAGATTGTACAGCTGCTCAGAATCGTCAAGCTGCACAATGAGGTCGCCGGTCTTCACCTTGTCGCCCTCGCTCTTGTACACTCCCACCACGGTGCCGTCGTTCAGCGATTTGAGCGTCTGGCTCTTTGCGGCAGAAACGGTGCCCGCAATCTCAATGACGTTCTCGTACTTCTCAGTGCGCACCATGTACACTTCGCCTGCGCTCGAAGAGCCGGACACAATCTTCCTTGCGACAACAACACCAAGCGCAAGAACGATGAACGCACCTGCCACCGCCGCAATTATCTTCTGCTTTTTTGAAAGCTTCAATTTTGATATTGATTTTACTGCCATTTCCCCCCCCCGCTACTCGTCCTCATGGAACAAAAGCTTCGTCTCGCTGTTGTAAATCAAAAGGTCAATATCGGTTATGAGCATATTGATTCTGGTCTTTTCCTTGTTGTTGAGCGCGTCAAGATAATCGTTTTCGGTCACAATGCCCTGCTTGAGCCACTTTTCCATGTCGTCCGCAAGCTGAACATATGTGGCGTACTCCTCCTTGTAGGAACGCTGGTTCCACTTTATGTCGTGGAAGCTGGACACTTTGCTCATCACCTCGCTCTCGTAGTTGTCCTCGGCATAGGCGATTGCATTGTCCTCCAACGCCGCGTCCAGCTTTTCCTGCGCCAGCGTGATACTGGCAAGTTTCCAGTCGTTCAGGACGAACCCCAGGGAAAACTGGAAATACGGGCTGTCGTTTTTCTGCAGATTGTATATTGTGGAAGAATTGTCGAACAAGTTCGTGCCCAGCGGAAAATACATACCGCCGCTCGCCGTTATTCCGCGCCATGCCCAGGTGAGCTTTCCGCCCAAGTCGTCGTAGTGGGACTGGCTGCTGTTGAGCTTGTACTCTGCCGTGGCCTTGAGCGTCATCTTGTAGGCAGCCTCCCGCTTCAGCTCGCCGATGTGCTTGTTCCACAACGCCTGCTCAATCTCGGTGAAATGCTCCTTCTTGAACTTGAAGATGTTCACTTCGTCCTTGCGCTCGGCGGGCACGCTGTCAGGCAAAAAAGCAATCGCCTGCTGGTACGCCTCCTCCCCCGCCTTTACCGGGTCAAATTTCTTCTCGTCGTTCTCCATGGACGAGCGCACGAACTCAAACCCGCACTTCTTGGCAAAAATCTGGGTTTCGCGCTCCAAAAGACGCTGCTTTTCCTGCACGTCGCGCCTGTCGCTCTGCACCTTGAGCTTTTTCTGGCGGTAGGACGCGGAAGTTTTGGAATAGCCCTGCACCTCAAGAACGCGCAAATCAAGCTCGTCGTCGAACAAATCGTCCTTTGCCTTCAGAACCGAAACTGCGTAGTTGTACAATGTCTTGAGCTTCGTGTAAAAATCTTTTTCCGCACTGACGGCGCGGTCTTTCACGGCGCGTTCCGCCTCCAAAAGCGCACGCTCCGCCTCTATCACGTTCACCTTCGCCTGCTTGGACGCGCCTGTTATAAGCCCGATGGTCGCAGAAACGGAGCCGTTGTTCACTGATTTTTCATTTTCGGTTATGGTGATTGGAACAGTCGCGCTCAATGAAAAATCCTGCGCCTTTGGAGCCGCAATCTTCACGTTGGGCGATACAGTGATTTTTCTGTTGCTCCCAGTGTCGGTGGTGATTGACATTTCACCCGTGCTCAGGGAGACGGAAATTCCGTTGCTGATTTTTGTTGAATCAAGACTCAACGCCTTGCTCTGAGCCGTAATCATGTATTTTTGGATTTGCAGGTCGTTTTCAAGGTAGCCGGCAAGGAGTTCTTTCACGCGGGCATATTTTTCCGCTGCGTCGTCAACAGCCGCGCCAGATTCTTGTGACGGCGTTTGCGCAAAGGAAAACGCTGCAAAAAAGAGAAAACAGCAGGACCAGATGGCAGACGCGCTTGGAAACAACCAATGTTCAAAAACAAGCCCAATCTTCGCTCGAATCTTCATTTTCATATTTTATGAGGATAATTTGAAATTCCTCTGAAAATCAACA
>JAFPYB010000202.1 GCA_017412405.1 Treponema sp.
AAGCAACTACAACGAGAATCTGCAGGAAGCTTTGAACGGCCATAAAGTATCATTCAACCTTGCGCCTGTCATAGACCCTGTGGGAAAAAACTACGGGCTTATCGCAAGGCTGAGTTTCTGACAAAACATTTCGTCACGGCGGGAAAAGCAAAAAAACAGCCTTCCCCGCCTTTCGACTTTTCCCGCACCCCCGCCGCTACAGCGTGATTCCTTCCCACATATTGTCCGTGCGGGCGCTGAACTCAACGCCGCGGAACACGTCCGCGGCCGCCGCCATAACTATGCCGTCGCTCATCTCCCGCTTGAAAAGCGATGTTTTCCTGATGGTGGGGAAAAAGCCCGGGAGCCTGCGCACCTCGCAAAAGCCGAGAGAGCCGTATATTGCCCGCGCCGCCTTCCACTCCTCGTTCACCAGCACCACGATTTTTTCTATTGATTTGCTCGCGCCGCACAACGCCCCGCAGGAAGCCTCAAAAAACGACCGTCCCGTGCCCCGCCCCTGATACTCCTTTCTCAGCGCAAAGGACGACACATACAAATACGCGCCGTCAGGAACGTGGGTGTGGGCTATGTTGTGGCCCAGGGAGAACTTCCGCGCGAACACGTCGTCCGAGTCCGAGGCGGAAGGAAATGAATCCCACCGCTCGCTGGAGAAGTAGCCGCAGGTGAGGGCGTTTCCATGGGCCTGCACCACGCCCTCGCTGGCATCGGAAAGGATGAAGAATCCCTCCGGGAACACTTCAAGGCGGCTCTCAAAGCACCTGCGCTTCTCCTGAATCTGGGGGATGAACGCCTGTCGCTCAATTGCCATGATTGAATCAATATCAAAAGGTTTTGCCGGAAACAAATTCATACAATCGATTATATCCCAGACAGAACGATTTTTCATCATTCGATTCAAAAAGTTTGTGAATCTCTGAAAAAGCGATGTTTTATTTTTCGGACAAAAACGCGGAACAAAGTGGAAGATATATCGCAAAAATGATATAGTATCTACAATATCAATTTTGCTGCGCTGTATTTTCAGGGCGGCTAAAAAGAGGAGATTTCCAAAATGGGAAACAATTATTTCAACTCAATTCCTTGGCGCGAAGCTCGTCTTCAGCTCGGACACTGCCGCTCAATGGCAAAAGAAGAATTCGCTGACGGCGTAAACGCACTCAAAGGCAAAAAAATCGTCATCGTCGGCTGCGGCGCACAGGGCTTGAACCAGGGCCAGTGCTTGCGTGACTCAGGTCTTGACGTTTCGTACGCACTCCGCGAATCAGCAATCACAGAAAAGCGTCAGTCATGGAAAAACGCGACAGAAAACGGCTTCAAAGTCGGCACATACGACGAACTCATCCCGACTGCCGACCTCGTAGGAAACCTCACGCCTGACAAGCAGCACACACCTGTCATCACGGAAGTCATGAAGAGAATGAAGAAAGGCTCCGCCCTCTGGTACAGCCACGGCTTCAACATGATTGAGGAAGGAATGCAGATTCGTCCCGACATCACTGTTGTCATGTGCGCACCGAAAGGTCCCGGAACGGAAGTATGGCACGAGTTCCAGCGCGGCTTCGGAGTTCCTGACCTCATCGCAGTTCACCCTGTGAACGACCCGGAGGGGAAAGGCTGGGCAATCGCAAAGGCTCTCGCCGTAGGAATGGGCGGAAGCAAGGCCGGCGTTCTTGAATCATCTTTCGTGGCGGAAGTCAAATCGGACCTCATGGGTGAGCAGACAATCCTCTGCGGTATGCTCCAGGCCGGAACTATCGTCTGCTGGAAAAAAATGGTTGACGAGGGAATCGCGCCTGAATACGCCACAAAGCTCTTGATGCACGGCTGGAACGTCGTTTCAGAGGCTCTCAAATGGGGCGGAATCACCAACATGATGGACAGACTCTCAAATCCTGCAAAAATCAAGGCGAACGCTCTTTCAAAAGAAATCAAGAAGCTCCTGGCTCCTCTCTACCAGAAGCACATGGACGACATCATCTCTGGAAAATTCTCTTCTACGATGATGGAAGACTGGAAAGCAGGCGACAAGGACCTCTTGGCATGGCGCGAAGCCACAGGAAAGCTTCCCTTCGAGTCAACGGCCGAATCAAAAGAGGAAATCACAGAGCAGGAATATTTCGACAAGGGAATCCTTCTCGTCGCAATGGTCAAGGCAGGCTGCGAGCTTGCTTTCGAGACTATGGTTGACGCAGGAATCAAAGAGGAGTCCGCATACTACGAGTCGCTCCACGAAGTTCCGCTCATCGCAAACCTCATCGACAGAAAACGCTTGTACGAAATGAACCGCGTCATCTCCGACACGGCAGAATACGGCTGCTATCTCTTCGCAAACGTTGCGGCTCCAATGATGGAAAAAGACCTCATGCCGAAAATCCACACGGATGTCATCGGAAAAGGTCTTGATTCAAAAGACACGGGCGTGAACAACGCGGAGCTTGTTGCAGTGAACGCAGAAATCCGCAATCACCCGATTGAGGTTGTGGGAAGAAAACTCCGCGCCTACATGACGGCTATGAAGCCCGTACTTTAGTCCTGCGGACTAAAGTACTACGAGTTTTGCCTGTGCAAAACTCGCGGGTGCGTCCTGCGGACTAAAGTGCAACGGGTTTTGCCTGCGCAAAACTCGCGGGTGCGTCCTGCGGACTAAAGTACAACGAGTTTTGCCTGCGCAAAACTCGCGGGTGCGTCCTGCGGACTAAAGTACAACGAGTTTTGCCTGCGCAAAACTCGCGGGTGCGTCCTGCGGACTAAAGTACAACG
>JAFPYB010000203.1 GCA_017412405.1 Treponema sp.
GCCGGGGCAGGCTCTCCGCCCCCAATCATCTATCGAATCTTATTTTTTTAGCCAGGACAAGCTCTATGTCCTCAATCCAATGAGAAATATATCATAGAAAATAAAATTGTCAAGAGAAATTTTTTCATTTTAAAGAACGGCACAATTATGACCTGCTTTATCCAAATGTTCTATGTAACATTCGTCTTTCCTTTTTGCATAAAGCATTTTGAAATGGAAAAAAAGTAAAAGCGCAAAGCTGAACCTTAAATAATTGACACTCCAAAAAAACACAGTCTTGCGACGTAGCCGCCGACAATCGGAGAGCATCCTTCAAGCGCGGCGAACGCCAACGCAAGTATTGTGCAAAGATGCGATTATTGTGATACACTCAAATCACAAGGAAACATCATGTCAAAAATAACGTTACCAGCCGATTTTTCAGGCGTTCATTTTCATTTTGTCGGAATCAAGGGAACTGGAATGGTTGCCCTCGTCGAGATTTTGCACGCACACGGGGCGGTCATCACCGGTTCCGACGTTTCCGAGCGGTTCTACACGGACGAAGTTCTTGAAAAACTAGGAATTGCGCCCCTTACGTTCAATGCAAAAAATATCACAGATGATGTTCAGTTCGTCGTCTACTCAAGCGCATATTCAATAGAAAAGAATCCAGACCTTGCCGAGGCAAAAAAGCGTGGGCTTCCGATGATGCTCTATTCCGAGGCGCTGGGTGCAATAAGCGAGACGGCATTTTCAAGCGGCGTGTGCGGCGTTCATGGAAAAACGACCACAACCGGGATTGTGGGAACACTCCTCAAAGAAATCGATGTGCCAAGCCAGGTGCTTGCAGGAAGCATAATCGCAAGCTTCGGAAACTCCTGCACTATGACGAATTTTCCTCCAAGCACGGAGAAAATCATGGGCGAAAAAAAATTCTTCGTCGCGGAAACCTGCGAGTACCAGCGGCATTTCATGGACTTTGCGCCGAAAAACATCATCCTCACATCCGTCGAAAGCGACCACCAAGATTTTTACCCGACATATGAGGACATCCAAGCCGCGTTCGTAGACTACATAATGAAGCTTCCGCCGAACGGCACGCTCATTTTCTGCGCCGACGATGAAGGTGCCGTGGAAACTGCCAAAATCGCCTCCAGAAAACGGAGCGACATTCATCTTGTTCCATACGGAGAAAAAGCCGATGGCGACTACAAGCTCACGTTCAACCGCGTCCAAGACGGAAAGCATTTTTTCACGGTCAAGAGTGCGGGGGAGTGCTGCATCTGTGTTCCTGGAGACCACAACGTAAGGAACGCAACGGCTGCAATCGCCCTCGTTGACACAATCATAACGGAGGCTGGAAAAAATCCGCAAGACTACCGCCAAAACATCAAATCGGCGCTCCAAAAATTCGCTGGCGGAAAGCGGCGCAGCGAAATTGTGGGGCGGGCAAAAACGCCGAGCGGAAAGGATGTCATTTTCATCGACGACTACGGCCATCACCCCACGGCAATCAAGACGACGCTCTCGGGCTACAGGGAATTCTACAGCGGATACAGAATCATAGTCGATTTCATGAGCCACACATATACAAGAACCGCGGCATTGCTGGAAGAATTCGCAGCATCTTTTGAAAGCGCAGATGAGGTAATCATCAACAAAATCTACGGAAGCGCACGGGAGGACGCAAGCGCGGCAAGCGTAACCGGAGAAATACTTGCCGAGCACGCAAAAAAACACCACAAGAACGTCCACTACGCAAAGGAATTTGACCAGGCGGCGGCGTTGGGCATGGAGCTTCTTTCCGCCTGCACGCCAAAGAATGCTCCCAACGGCTTCATTTTTGTCACGATGGGAGCGGGGGACAACTGGAAAGTTGGCAAACTGATTCTTGACAAGCTGAACGGAGGAAAATCATGAGCGAAGAAAAAACTGAATCACGCGAAAAATACGTACGCCCCACATGGGACGAATATTTCATGGAAGTCTCACGCACCATAGCAAAACGCGCCACCTGCGACCGGGGGCGGAGCGGCTGCGTCATAGCCCGGGACAACCAGATTCTCGTCACGGGCTACGTCGGAAGCCCAGAAGGACTACCGCACTGCGACGATGCCGGACATCTCCTAAAAAAAATGCTCCATGACGACGGAACAGTGACGCAGCATTGTGTACGCACCGTCCACGCCGAACAGAACGCAATATGCCAGGCGGCAAAACGCGGCATCTCCATTGACGGCGGAACGGTATACTGCAAGATGACCCCGTGCCGAACATGCGCCATGC
Source organism: Treponema sp. (assembly GCA_017412405.1). Classification (GTDB taxonomy): domain Bacteria; phylum Spirochaetota; class Spirochaetia; order Treponematales; family Treponemataceae; genus Treponema_D. The sequence goes on from JAFPYB010000203.1 coordinate 2,269, forward strand.
TCATAATCAACTGCGGAATCAACCGCGTCGTATGCGAAAAGCACTACCACGACGAGACAGATTCCATGAAAATGTTCGCACAGGCTGGCATAAAAATCGAGCATCTTGAAGATTCCGTCCAAATGTACACGAACATGTAAAAAAAAAGCGGTGGCTGAACGTGTCAAACCACCGCGCTTAACTGACCAAACCTATTTCAAGTTGGCAAGAAGCCATTCCTTGAACTGGTTGTAGTCGTTCTCCATTGGCGTTGCCCTGTCAGGAAGATTCATGACCTTCTCAAGCCGCTCAGGTATTTTCGGCGTAATGCCGGCAGCCTTTTCCACAGTTGAGCCGAATTTTGCCGGATGCGCCGTCTCCAAAATGATTCCAACGGCATTCTTTGAGATGACGGAATCAGCCCATGCTGGAAGATTCGGCGTAAGTCCCGGCTTTTTGATGTCGTTTTTTGTGCCGTTCTTCAACGCTTCCAACGCGCCGGATTTTATGTCGTACCACGCTTTCCAGCCCACCGCGCCGTGGGGGTCAATCGTGTATTTTGTGGTCTCGCTGCAGTGCTTGATTGAAGCCAAGATTCCGTCATTGTCGAGCCAGTAGGACGCGAACAAAGACCTAACCTGCTCCAGCGTGTACATTGAGCAGATGCGCTCGTAGTTGCTCGGTGCGCCAACGTCCATTGCGTTCGCATATGTTGCCTGAGACGGGCGGGCATTGTATGAGCCTGTTGCAATCCAATCTGGAACAGTGCAGTTTGCGTTTGTAGCCGCCACAAAGCCTGCAATTGGCGCCCCCATCTCGCGGGCAATGAGTCCCGAAGTCAAGTTTCCGAAGTTTCCGCTTTTAGTTTCCAAA
>JAFPYB010000204.1 GCA_017412405.1 Treponema sp.
CCTGGCACTCAAAGCCGTTGAGCGCGATGAACATACCGTTGTCGCAAATGTCCTTGGACTTTCTGATATACCAGAGGTTAGAACGCTGCTCGCGGAAAATCATGTAGAACTTGTCCTCGCCCCACAGCCCCAAGCCCTCGGAAATGGAGCGCGACACGAGCTTCTTGTCGTTCTCGCCGCTTCCGGTCTTGACGGCGTACTCGCACGACTGCTTTATCCAGCCGGAGGCGCGCTCGTACTTGTTGTTGTAGAACACAACAGAATATTCCGAACCGCACCTGTTTGAGTAGGCGAACACGTTTTCGTTCACCGTGTTTCCGTCCCACACATCGTAGAAGAGAAAATCCTCCACGCCCGAAAAGAGATAACGCTTGTGCATGAGCGGGAAAATCTCGCGGTTGTGCCGCTCGATGAGCCATCCGTCCTCCTGTTCGTCGCGGTATGCCCGCGTGTACTCCATGCCGTACTTCTCCTCGAACCCCTCAATCTGGCCGTGTCCGAACATTGGAAGCCCCGGCATGGTGCACATGAGCGTACACACGCCAAAGTATTTGTCGCCCTTGCCGAACTGCGCCACCGCCGTTTCCTCGTCGGGGTTGTTCATGAAGTTCACATAGCGCTTCAAAATCTGAGGATCGAAATTTATCGTGTTCTTGACCGTCTGTCGGTACTTGTAGTTCTCTTCCTTCTTGAGCATATTCATGAAGGCGGAATTGTAGACGCGGTGCATACCAAGCGTGCGCGTAAAATAGCCCTCCATCATCCAGAACGCCTCGGCGAGAAGGAGCGTGTCAGGCACTTCCTTGGCCACGCGGTCAACCACCTCGCGCCAGAACTCGTTGGGAATGCGCGCCTCAAACTCCTGGGCGGAAAGCGCGGACTCCCAGCGCGTCGCAATATCGCCGCCCTTTCCAGGCTCGGGATACCACAGCCGCTTGATGTGCTTCTTTGCAAGGACCATCGCCGCGTCGAATCGGATAATCGGGAAGTTCCGCGCAACGTGCAAAATCTTCTGCATGACTTCCTCCCGCGCCTCGGGGTTCAAGAAATCAATCTGGGCAGTGTCGTTCCACGGCATTCCGGTTCCATCGTTTCCGTGGTAGATGTAGCGAGTGTCGCCCGTGGCAGTATCCACGCGCTTGAAGCACACGGCGCAGTCGCTCTTTGAGTAATAGTGGTCTTCAAGGTAAATTGCCACCCGCGAATCGTGGCTCAAATTCACGCCATTGTACGTGTACTGCGGATATGGATTGTCGCGCCGCTGCACGAAAAGGTCGGGCTTTTCCACGACCCACCTTGCGTCCATGCCGGTGTGGTTTGGAACCATGTCGCTCGCCAGTCGGATTCCCCGCTGCCAAAGCCGCGTGCGAAGATTTGCGAGCGCGTCCCAGCCGCCAAGATTCTGGGCTATTTCGTAATCGTCCAGCGAATATGCGCTTGCCGCCGCCTCAGGGTTTCCGCACATCTGCTTTATGGTGCGGCTCGCCTGGCTCCGTTCCCACAACCCGATGAGCCACAAGCCCGTAAAGCCGCGGTCGCGGAGCAAGTCAAGCTCCTCGTCAGGAATCTGGTCAAGCCGGTTTATGTCGCGCCCGTATTTCTTTGAGAGCTGGAAAAGCCACACAAGAACAGTCTTTGCCATGAGGACGACGCGCGGCATCCACTCCTTGTCATCGGAGAACCGCTCGTACTCGCGCATGAGATAGTCGTAATTTGGGGGCGACATATCGGGAGAGCCGCCGTTCGTCGGATGCCACTCGGGCTTCCATTCCTCCGAAAGCAAATCCATTCCGCCAAAAAGCCGCTTGAGCCAGTAGTCCTCGCCCTCGCCGTCGCCCGGCAGGAACAGCTCCGCCCAGTGCACGCGCACGTAGTCGAGCTGCTGCTGGAGGTTGTCCGGCGCGAACGCCACAGGCTCCTTGAGGAACGTGATGAGGTCGTGCCCGAATGTGCCGAAATACGGCTTTCCCTTGAAGAAGCCCTTGATTTTGCTCCAGGTCTCTCCGTACAGCGCGTTCTTTGAGAGGTTTGTGTCGTCGAAGAGAATCTTGAACGGGCGGAACGCCGGGTTCTCGTTGGCAAGATGGAGCATGATGATTTCCTCGAGCGTCTGCTCGCGGTTCGTGCGCACGCGACCCGTGCGTTTCTCGGTCAGCTCTGTGTTCAAATAATCCTGAATGGAGCACTCGCCCTTGTACACGGCGGTGGGCGGGAATTCCCTCGTGAATTCCACAAGAAGCTCCTCGATTTTGTCCGAGCCGAACGAGGCGCACAAATCGTCCAAAAGCTCCTTGAACACGTTCGGCGTCTTGTGCCTTCGGTAGACATAGCACGCAAGGTGGAAGATTTCGTCCAGAAGTCCCATGGCGTTCAGCGTTCCGCTGGAAATCTGGGGTTGATTTTTTGAGACCAGATATTTATTGAATCGCTGCTCGAACTCGCGCACAGCACGTATATTTGCAAGGATAACGTTTCCGCTGGACGCATAGAGCTGCTCTGGGAACGAGCACGCATCGCGCACAGCACGGGACACATGGAATTCGTTGTACGAATAAAGAGTTTTCATCGAAAATCCTCCGATACATTTTTCATTAGACATGCTCCAAAACCGAATTTCCCGAACAGGTTTTATGTTTCAGAACAATTTTGCCAGTCTTCTTATTGTACCACGAAATTTCGATAAGTGTGATTTTTTATAAAAAAGAAAAGGCTGAAATCAACTCACAGGCAAATCAATTCCGAAATACGGAGTTTCTTCATGAACTTCAAGAATGCTTTGCAAAGGCTTGTCCGAGTATTTCAGTATTCGTTCACGATATGAAAGCCTAGTTTTTTCATCGTCTATTTCAATCCTGCGCTTCTTTGATATTTCCAAGAATGATTCTTCCCTATCCAAACCCAGAACTCTGCGGTGCAACAAACTCGCGGCGATTCCCGTGGTTGAACTTCCCGTAAAAGGGTCTAAAATCCAGTCATTTTCTTTTGTCGAAGCAAGAATGATTCTTGCAAGCAAGGGCAGGGGCTTTTGGGTCGGATGCTTGCCGCAGGATTTTTCCCATTTCGCGATTGCGGGCAGACTCCACAAGTCCCGCATTTGTGTTCCGCCGTTGATTTCTTTCATCAAGTCGTAATTGAAATAGTGGGAAACTTTCTTGTTTTTACGCGCCCACAAAATGAATTCAGTTGAATGGGTGAAAAACCTGCATGAAAGATTCGGCGGCGGATTCGTCTTTGCCCAAGTGATGCAGTTCAAGATTCTGAAATCCAGCTCGTTGAGCATCTGTGCGACAGAGAAAATGTTGTGGTATGTTCCAGAAATCCAAATCGTGCCGTTTTCCTTTAGTTTTTCACGGCAAAGCGAAAGCCATTTGCGGTTGAACTCGTTGTCTTTTTCAAACCCCTGAGATTTGTCCCATTCGCCTTTGTTTACGCTCACCTGCCTGCCGCTATGCACGGAAATTCCGCCATTGGAGAGAAAATAGGGCGGGTCGGCAAATATCATGTCAAACTGGAAATCGATGTTGGACAGCAGTTCCAGACAGTCGCCTTTTGCAAGAGTGAAGAGGGGAAATTCTTCCCCTCGCTTCAAACCTTCGGTTTTCCGCTACCCCTTCTGCGGGGAGGAGCAATAGTGAGCGTTTTGCTCCCCACAACGCCACAATGTCAACCTATCATTTTTTTTAATCTTTTTAAGACTGTAAAAACATGATTTGGACAAAGTTCTTGTAATTCCGAAGAGCTCAGTTTCTCAGCATTAATCTCTTTGTCGATTTTCTCTTCAAAATGCTTTTGTTCATCGCTCCAAAGATATTCAATAACAATCTTTATATCATTCTTGTTTTCTTCTGTAAGAAGTTGTTTTGCCTCGATTTCTTCTATATCAAAGTCTAATTCTTCAATCCATTCTCTTGTTTCTATAAGTTTTTTCTTTGCCTCTTTTTTGTCTTGTCCATATTCGAACCCCAGTAACTGAATATTTTCACATTCTTTTCCAGTCGGTGATTCTGTATGCCCCTCAAAAGTGTAAAAAACATAACCATTCATAAATTGATGTTTGATCGAATTTTGCTTATTGTCAAGCCTAAAGAATAAAATCAAATTCCTGCTTTTTCAGTTCCTGATTATATTGTAATTCAAGTTGTGAATAACTTAAAAAATGGACTCTTTTGTCTTTTATTAGATTGTCAAATGATGAATAATGAATTTTCTTTAGATAATCATTTTTTCGTTTTTCATCGGCAACAATAATCATTCGAGTATAAAAATCACGTAAATCGTTAAATTTTAGCAGAGAATTTTGAATATCTGTTGAATGTTCGACTTCAAAAAACGAGTCTGGCATATTCCGTTCATTAAACCAAATAACATCAACAGTTGAACTTCTTTGTACAAGTTCATCATAAGAAAAATGAGGAATTTCCTGTAAGGTTCGAATCTCTTCCAATGTCTGCTTACCATATAATTTTCCTTTATCTTGATTTGGAGAGAATGTTTTCATTTTTCTGAGATTCCCAACAGTAAGCAATAACCCTTGATAGTATGCGTGATTAAATTCTTGAATTTCCTGCGAATTTTTGTTTTTCTCTGTTTCAACGATAATTCCATCTTTTTCAAGCTCTTTTTGATGAGATTTTAAAGCCCATAAACCGGGCTTGATTTTATAAATTCTTGCATCTGTCTGAACAATTCTTCTGATGCTTGCGAATGGAGATTTTGTTTTCCATACACAATCTTCTATTTTGAATACTTCCTGGTTCAGTTGCCCCAGCGTTGCAATCCCACCTAATCGTTCTAAAGTTTGTACTACTGCATCATATTGTGTCATTTTTCTAACCTATAGTATCATTATAGCATAAAAACATATTTTTTACAGTTATGCGTTAGACTATGGAACACCCACGCATTTGTAGGTGTTTATCAGCTCTGGATTTACGTCGTTTATGAGGATTTCGTCCGGGTGGGATTTCTGGAGGACATCGAACAGCACGGCTCCACCTCCCACAAAAGGCTCGCAATACTTTTCTATTCGAGATGGATACTTTTTCCTGATTTCCTCAAGCAGCTGACCTTTCCCGCCAACCCATTTCACAAAGGGCTTCGCCACACACTTTTCGTTTTTCATTTTTATTCGGATTTTCGATCGAATTCAAAAAGAAATCAAGGGCAAAAAAACTCCGTCCTGATTGGGCGGAGTGCATTGAACAGGCGCACTTGGAACGCGCCTGAAAGACAGAGTTCCAGAACGAGCCCGATTAACGGGGAGCGGTGAAAAATCAGTTCCGGGATTTTTCAAGCAGCCATTATATTTCGTTGTCTTTTTTGTCCTCTGAACGCTTGCTGACGATGTGGACTTTGCCCGTTTTTTTGACGGGGCTTTCGATTTTTGGAGATTCATCATCGTCGCCCTTCTTGCGATAGATTTTCTTTGCGCCGTACTTGGCCTCTTTTGCGGCCTTTTTCTCTGCACGGGCTTTTGCGCGAGCCTTCCTGTCCTTTTCGATGAACTTGAGCGAATCCTCAAGCCCTTTGAGCACGTTCTGCATGTCGTCGGCGAAAATCGCGATTTGGTGGCGGTCAAAATCGGCGCCGTCGCCCTTCTTGCTTTAGACAATCTGCAAGAACACATCGCCCATGCGGTTTTCCTTCACGTTGAAAAAATACGAGCGGTTTTCCAAAGTGACCTGAGTTGTGTAGAGTTCTCCTCTGATTCCCATAATAATATCCTTCCCAAACAGTAGTGATGTTCTTCATTGTAGCATAGATTCATGGCGTTGTCACTTGCCCCTTTTCCGCCCGTCCGCAGGAAATTTTTCCGAGCAGCCCCAATTTGTTTTCTTTCGTCCGTTTGAAACTCATTTCAATTCACTATATAATAAGATGTTCGATACTACGTTATCGCTCACGTCTAAGAGAAAGAAATCGCAGATGAAGCGCAATTTCTTTCCTTAACGCAAAGTTTTTTACAAGTGGAGTTCTTATGGTTCTCAGAAAAATTCTTCCCGCGCTTTTGATGGTATCAGTTTTGGCATCATTTGGCTCATGCAACAAGAACAAAGCCGAGGACAAGGAAATAACACTTGTCATGGCAGAAGTGAATCCGCCGGAAACAATCGCTGGTCAGATGGATCAGGCATTCAAGCAGAAAGTGGAGGAGCTTTCTGGCGGAAAAATTAAAATCAACCTCCAATGCTCTGGAATCCTCGGCGATGTTGATTCCGTCATGGAGCTAATGATGAAGCCAAACTCCACAATCCAGATTCACAGGATGTCGGCCGTGAACATGGCAATGTACGGATGCAAAAAATCATCCCTCCTGTCCATTCCGTTCACATTCTCAAGCAAGGAGCATTTCTGGTCCTTCGCCAACTCCGAGTCCGCAAAGGGAATACTCGACGAGCCGAGCCACATTGCCCTGAAAGGCTTGTTCTTCGGCGAGGAAGGGTTCAGGCACTTCTTCTCCACGAAAAAAATCGAAAAACCAGCCGACTTTGAGGGGCTGAACGTACGAGGAACGAACGACAAGGCAATGCAGGGGCTTTTGCGCGGACTCCGGGCAAAAAGCGTTCCAGTGAACTATGCCGATGTCTACTCCGCGCTCCAGACAGGCCTTATTGATGCGGCGGAGCAGCCCATCGCAAACTACCTCGCGAACCATTTCCACAACATTGCGCCCTACATGGTTCTGGACGGACACACGCTGGGTGTCATGGAGACAGTCATCACCCTCGAATGTTGGAATTCCCTCTCGCAAAAACAGCAGGACATATTGCTGGAAGCCGGAAAATACGCCTCGGACTTCTGCCGCAAACTGTCGCAGACAGAAGAGGACAAGGTGAAGGCGCAGCTTGTGGCAGAGGGCGCAACGATTTTTGAGGTTTCGGATGTCAAGCCGTGGCAGGATGCCTGCAGCGATGTCATAGCCGACGGTGCCGCCGTGGATTTTGCGTTCTACAAAGAAATACTGAGCTACGCAAAAAAATAAAGGGAAGGGGCTGTCCTAGAAGTAAGTGTCATGCCGATCCTGAATCAAGTTCAGGATGACAGTTTCAGCATCTACGCCATCTGCAGCGTTGAGATTCCGAAACGAGTTCGGAATGACACAGCTAACTGAACTTTTTGGACGGCTCCTAGCCCTGAAAATAATTATGGGAGATTTTTATGATAAAACGAAGCATCTTGTTTTCATCAGTAATGATTTTTTCGATTCTCGCAATTTCCTGCAAATCAAAAAAAGACAGCATTGAAGCCCAAAAAGAAATAACGCTCGTCATGGCGGAGGTGAACCCGCCTGAAACAATCGCGGGGCGCACAGACCAAGCCTTCAAGGAAAAAGTGGAGGAGCTTTCAGGCGGCAAGATTAAAATCGACCTGCAGTGTTCCGGAATTCTCGGGGACAACTCCACGGTCAGGAAGCTCATAACACAGCCGAACAGCACAATCCACATCGCCCGCCAGTCAACGGCGGGTTTTGTAGCCCTCGGCTGCAACAAATACGCGCTCCTGTCCATTCCGTTCACATTCTCGAACCGCGAGCATTTCTGGCGATTCGCTTCTTCCGAGACCGCAAAGAAACTCCTTGACGAACCTCGGGAAAAAGGTCTGAACATTGTGGGCCTGTACTACGGCGAGGAAGGATTCAGGCACTTGTTCTCCACAAAAAGAATCGACTCCATAAAAGACCTTGCGGGTCTTACAATGCGCGTCACGAACGACATGGCTCTTCAGGCCATTGCAGACAACCTAAAGATGAACCAAAAGCAGGTGAATTTCGCGGACTTGTACGGCGCGCTTTCCACGGGACAGGTGGATGTGGCCGACCAGCCCCTTGCGAACTACCTTGCAAACCACTTCAACGAAGTGGCTCCATACATCATATTGGACTCACATCAGCTTGGAATAATGGAAACATTCATCACCACCGAATGTTGGGATGCCCTCTCGCAAATTCAGCAGGACATTCTCCGCGAGGCGGGGGCGTACGCAAGCGAGTACTGCCGAAAGATTTCCCAGGAGGAAGAAGACAAAATCCTGGAGCAAATCAAGGCCGCAGGCGTTACGGTCGTTGACGTTGCCGACATTGCCCCCTGGCAGGACGCGCTTTCAACATTCATAGCAGAGTCATCGGCAGGAGACATGGAGCTTTACAAAGAGATTCTAAGCTACGCAAAAAAATAGGAAAGCTTTTTTAAAACGTTTTTATTCTATAAAAAGGACATAGAGAATAGAGGAGATTTTTCATGGCAAAAAGAAGTTTTTTGGTGTCATCAGCAATGATTGTTTCGATTTTTTCGATTCTTGCAATTTCGTGCAAATCCAAAAAGCCCGTCATCCAACAGGAACAAGAAATCACCCTCGTCATGGCGGAGGTGAACCCGGACGGAACGATTTCTGCCGAGATGGACAAGGCTTTCAAGCAGAAGGTGGAAGAGCTTTCCGGCGGCAAGATTAAAATCGATTTGCAGATGGGCGGAACGCTTGGCGACGAGGAAAGCGTCATGGCTCTCCTCAAAAAGCCGAACAGCTCCATACATCTTGAGCGCATTTCCGCATTCACCCTCACTGCCCACGGCTGCCAAAAATCGTCGCTCCTCACAATTCCGTTCACGTTCTCCGGGAAAGAACATTTCTGGAATTTCGCCGCATCCCCTTTCGCCACGGAAATTCTTGACGAGCCTTACGAGAAGGGTGTGGGCGTGAAGGGGCTTTTCTACGGCGAGGAGGGGTTCCGCCATTTCTTCTCCACAAAACCGCTTTCAGGCACGGAGGATTTTGCAGGCCTGAAACTCCGCATCACTCCCGATGCCATAATGAAAGGCGTGGCGGACGGGCTAAAAGCCGACCCCCTCGTTGTGGGCTTCGGAGATTTGTACGGCGCACTCCAGACAGGAATAGTCGATGCGGCGGAGCAGCCCATCGCAAACTATTTGGGGAACAAGTTCCACATGGTCGCCCCATACATGATTCTTGACGGTCACACGATGGGTGTCACGGAAGTGGTCATAACGTCGGAGTGCTGGGACTCCCTCACCGAAAAGCAGCGGGCCATACTCAAGGAGGCGGGAACTTACGCCGGCGAAATATGCCGAAAAATCTCCCAGGAAGCAGAGGACAAGGCTCGGGCGCAGCTTGTGGAAGAAGGGGCGAAGTTCATTGAAGTGAACGACATTGCCCCGTGGCAGAATGCCTGCGAAAAAATAATCACGCAATCGGCCGCCGTAGCGCCGGAGCTGTACAAGGAGATTTTGAATCTTGCCCACTAATGGCTGATACAAGTATTCGGAAACCGGCAGTTTTAACCTGCCTGGTTTTTGAACAGGTTATTTGACAGCAGGCAAAAGTCGTTGCATAATTTTAATCATGAAGAAATTTTTTGAAATCACAGCACTTTCTATTTGCTTGTCACTTGTTTCATGCGGCTCCGAAAAGCCAGTATCTTTCGTAATGTCGGAAGCAAATCCCGACGGCTCTATCGCGGCCCAGGTGGATGCAGCTTTCATAGCAAAGGCAGAGGAGCTTTCCGGCGGGAAAATAAAAATCCAGCTGTACACGAACGGCGCACTTGGCGACAACACAGCCGTCATGGAAGTAATGACAAAGCCCAACAGCGAAATTCATCTTGCCCGCGTCGCGCCGGCGGCGGTGGTAAAATACGGCTGCCCGCTCTCGGAGCTTCTTGACATTCCATACACATTTGAAAGCCGCGAGCATTTTTGGTCGTTCGCATCGTCCCCCGCGGCAAAGAAGCTGCTGGACGAGCCGTACGATAACAACATCGGCGTAAAGGGACTGTTTTTTGCCGAGGAAGGATTCAGGCACTTTTTCTCCACAAAGCCCCTTGAAAAACCGTCCGACTTTGACGGAAAGAAGATTCGTTCCGCCGGGAATTCCCTCATGACAGACATCATCAAGGCATACGGCGGCGAGACAATCCCTGTTTCCTTCGCAAAACTGTATTCGGCGCTGCAGACCGGTCAGGTGGAAATCGCGGAGCAGCCGATTGTGAACTATCTTGCAAACCATTTCAACAAAATAGCCCCATACATGATTCTTGACTCACACCAGCTGGGGCTTCATGAGGTGGTCATAACGACCCAGGCATGGGAATCCCTCTCAAAGAAGCAGCAGAACATCCTTGTCGAAGCCGGAAAATACGCAGGGGAGTACTGCATGAAAATCTCCCAGGATGCAGAGGACAAGGCAAAGGCTTCGCTTGAGGCGGAGGGGGCTGTGCTCGCCAACGTGGAAAACCACGATGAGTGGCGAACCATGTGTTCGGACGTGATAAACAAGGCATCAAAGGAAAATATCAAATTGTATGAAGAAATCATCGGACTTGCAAAATAGCGGCGCGGAAAAAGACCGCCATTCAGCGGCAGGAATAAACATACAGATTCTCAACGTATTTTTCATCGTCATAACGCTCATCGTGTTCTGTTTCATCCTCGTCATATCGAACACGGCGAACAAGCGTTTTCATGCCGTGGAAAGCGAAATAGACAAATTCATCGTCTGCGAACAGTGCTCTGAAATCATCAAGGAAAGCGCGAACTACCTCACCGACCAGGCGCGGCTTTTTGTCACCACCCATGAGGAAGAGTACGCCCTGGCCTACTTGAAGGAAATCGACGTGGACAAGCGTCAGCAGAACGCCATCGAGCTGTTGCAGGAAGTATGCTCGGAGGAGGATTTGGCGTTGCAGCGTCTCAAAATCGCCCTTGAGCAGGGGCAGAGCCTTGTCACAATGGAACTTTACGCCATTCGCCTTGCATACGAGGTCATGGGAGCGGCGAACATCCCTGAGCAGGTGGCAAAAATCCCCATCCGCGACATTGACAAGGAGGCCAGCACAGAGCGGCTCAAGGAAATAGCCATAAACAACTTGTTCGGAAAAGGCTACCTCATCTACAAGGACAGGATAAACAACAACTGCCGTCTCACCATTTCATCAATCGAGCAGCAGATAAAGACAGAGCTTTCATTGAACTCGGCAGAGCTGGGCGCGAACCTGCGCAAGCTGCGGATTTTGTTCATCGTGCTCCTCATAGTGAACTTGATTCTGTTCATATCGTTCTCGTTCCTCGTCATCTACCCACTTGAAAAATTCAAGACATCAATCAAGAACGACGAGAAGCTCAAGGTCATAGGCTCACTGGAATGTCGCCACCTTGCCGAGAGCTACAACGAATTCTACGAGCTGAAAGAAAAGAACGAGAAATCGCTGTTGAAGAAGGCCGAATACGACGCGCTCACAGGAATCTTGAACAGGCGCGCCTTCGACCAGATTTGCGCCACTTCCGCGGAAAAGAAGCAGCCTGTGGCTCTTCTGCTTATTGACATGGACAACTTCAAGCACATCAACGACAACTACGGACACGCAGGAGGCGACACCGCCCTCAAGGAACTTCTCATAGAGACGTTCCGAACGGAGGACTACATTGCACGAATCGGTGGAGACGAATTTGCCGCCATTCTCCCCAATTGTCCCACAATCGCGGCACACACCATAAAGGAAAAAATCGCCAGCGTGAACGAAAAGCTGGTCAACATAAAAGACGGAATAAAGCCCGTTTCCGTGAGCGTCGGAGTGGCGTTCTCAGAGGAAGGATTCAGCGAAACGCTTTTCAAGAACGCGGACAAGGCCCTGTATGTGGTAAAGGAAAAGGGCAAGCGCGGCTGTGAAGTGTACGAGGAGCATTTCGGAAGCCAGTAGCCGGGCGCGGCTCTAGCCGTTCTGCCGCTTTTCCCACTCCACAGACACCATCCTGCTCTCAATGTTCACAATGCGCTGGAACGTGAGGCACGTTGCCTTGTGAACCATGATTCCCTTGTTCTTGCTCGTGTAGGCCACAATGAGGTCGCCGGGCTTGGGCGAGCAGCAGCCCGCAAGGGACACCATCATGTTCTTCGTCCCCTCCACAATTACCCGTCCCGTGAACGCGGCGGCACGAACAATGTCCTCGTTGATTCCTTCCTTTGCCCTGTTGTGCTTGCGCTTCTCGTCCTGAATCTTCCTGGACTTGTCGTTGTTCGCGGCAATGTCCGCGGCGCGCTGGGCTTCCGCCACCTTGTCAACAAAGTTCGGGTCGTTCGCCACGAGCCACGAATGAATCTTCTGCCGCGCCTTTGATGTCTTGACAACCTTGAGCTGGTTTTCCGTCGGATGCGCCTGTGGGTTCGTGATGATTTCGATGATTTGCGTGTTCAAAAGCGGATGAGTTATGGGGATGATTTTTCCGTCAGCCTTTGCCCCAACGATTTTTTCTCCCACCGCAGAGTGGACGTGGTATGCAAAATCAATGGCACAACTTCCGGCCGGAAGCTGAACCACATCCCCCTTCGGGGTGAACACAAAAATCGCGTCCCCCAAAAGCTCGTCCTTAAGCCGCGTGAAAAAATCGCTGTCGCCAAACTGTTCTTCCTTCAAGTTCTGGAGCTGATTGAAAATCCCCAGCGAGTTCACGTCAACCATGTCGTGGTTCATGCCCTTCTTGTAGAGCCAGTGGGAAGCCACGCCGTGTTCCGCCATGTTGTGCATATCGCGGGTGCGTATCTGGATTTCCAGCGGTTTTCCCTCGCAGACGACAGTGGTGTGCAGCGACTGGTAGCCGTTGGATTTCGGCATAGCTATGTAGTCCTTGAACCGCCCATCCATCGGCTTCCACAAACCGTGCACAATTCCAATCAGCGTGTAGCACTCGGCGTTCGTGGAGCAGATGATTCTCAGGGCGAACAAGTCGTAAAGCTCGTCGGCGGACTTGTTGCGTTTGCGCATTTTCTGGTAGATGGAATAAAAATGCTTGGCGCGGCTCGTGATTGTCACGGAGAGGCCCGCCTTCACGGCCTGCGCCTGAATGGAGGAAACAGCCTTCTCAAGATATGCGGCGCGTTCGCCCTTTTTCTGCGCCACAATCGATTTTATCTGCTGGAACACGTCCGGGTTGGCGTATTTGAGGCTCAAATCCTCAAGCTCGCTCTTGACATTCTGCATTCCAAGCCTGTCGGCAAGGGGCGCCCAAATGTCCATGACCTCCGACGCCACGAGCCGCTGCTTTTTCGGCTCGATTGACTTCAGGTTGCGCATACGGTCAAGACGGTCGGCAAGTTTTACGAGAATAACGCGGATGTCGTCAATCATCGCAAAAAGCATCTTCCTGATTGCATCGGCCTGCTGCAATGTGGTGGCATTGATTTTGAGACCGGTTATGCGCGAGGTGTCCCTGACAATCTTGCAAATCGTGTCGCCGAAACGGCCTTTCACCTCTTCCTCGCTCACACCCTCCAAGTCGAAAATGGAATGGAGCAGCCCGCACACAACGCAATCCATGTCCATGCTGGCATCGGCAAGAATCGAAGCGACGCGCATGGGGTGCAGGTAGTACGGGTTTCCGCAGGAACGGGAAAGTCCCCCGGCCTTTTCCACCAGAAAATCCCATGCCTGTGAAAAACGCCTTGCATCAGCATCGGAAAAATTCGGGAACGTCCTGAAAAATTGCTCGCGTAGAAGCTGAGAATCAAATTCTGTGGTGTTTGTGCGAATATCAAATTCCATTTGAAATTAATATATCAAATTTCCAATGCAATTGAAAACAAAAATCATTCGCTATAAAATTGATTCATCTTCTTTTTTTCAGGCGGTACATCATGGCAAAAGTAGCTATATTTTTTGGTTCAAAGTCGGACACGGAGACAATGAAAAAATCGGCGGACGTGCTCCGTGAATTCGGCGTTGATTTCAAGGCGTACATCATTTCGGCGCACCGCGCGGGTTCACTTCTTTCAAAGACAGTGCGCCAAGTGGAGGCGGACGGATGCGAGGTCATCATCGCGGGCGCGGGACTTGCGGCGGCCCTCCCCGGCGTGATTGCAGGCCAGACGGTGCTCCCGGTCATCGGCGTTCCGCTGGAATGCATAAGCCCAGGAAAATCCAACGGACTTGCAGGTCTTGACTCCCTCCTTTCCATCGTGCAAATGCCTCCCCAGATTCCTGTGGCGACAGTTTCCATCGGGGGAGCAAAAAATGCGGCGGACCTTGCCGTGCAGATTCTCGCCCTCAAATACCCAGAGTACAAAGAAAAACTCCTCGCCTTCAGAAAAAAGCTTTCGGAGGATGTGGAGAAATCAGGGCTTGACGTGGAGCTGTAAGCCAAGGAGCGCATATGACACAAGACGAAAAAGATTTTTTTGACCACGAAGAGGACAAGCTGCGCGACGAATGTGGATTCTGCGGCATTTTCCAGAACGCGCCCAAGGGGGACGTGCCACCTTCCGACAAAAACGAGCCGTATTCCACAGCCGAGTTCAATGCGGCGCAAAAAGTCTACTACGCGCTCTACGCGCTCCAGCACCGCGGGCAGGATTCCGCGGGCATTGCGGTCTCCGACGGCTCGGAGGTAAAAATCCACAAGGCGATGGGTGCGGTAAGCGAAGTGTTCAACCCGGAGAATCTCGGGAAACTGCAGGGAAGAATCGCCCTTGGTCATGTGCGCTATGCCACGGCAGGTTCGTGTTCCATCGAGAACGCACAGCCCATGGTTCAGTCCTCCAAGCTCGGCACAATTGCCGTGGCGCACAACGGCCAGCTGGTCAACTACGAGCAGCTGCGGGAGATGCTGGAGGATGCGGGCTGCACGTTCCAGTCCACCAGCGACACGGAAGTAATCGTAAAACTCATTGCCCGGGGCTACAAGAAGGGACTTGAACGCGCCCTCACGGACACAATCCAAATCGTCAAGGGAAGTTTTGCGCTTGGCGTGATGACGGAAAAATCCCTCATCGCGGCCCGCGACCCCAACGGAATTCGTCCGCTGTGCCTCGGAAAGACGGAGAACGGCTGGATTATAGCAAGCGAGACGTGCGCCATAGACGCGGTGAACGGAACTTACGTGCGGGACATTCAGCCAGGCGAAATCGTCATCATAACCGACGACGGAGTACTCAGTTTTGAGTTCGGGGAGCGCACCAGCAAGCGCACCTGCATTTTCGAGTATGTTTATTTTGCCCGCCCCGACAGCATCATCGACGGGATT
Organism: Treponema sp.; assembly: GCA_017412405.1. Lineage (GTDB taxonomy): Bacteria > Spirochaetota > Spirochaetia > Treponematales > Treponemataceae > Treponema_D. The sequence goes on from JAFPYB010000204.1 coordinate 15,027, forward strand.
TCCGTGCAGCAGGCCCGCTACGCCTTCGGTGCTGCCCTTGCCCGCGAAAGCGGAGTGCCGGCCGATGTGGTGATTGGCGTGCCTGACTCGGGGCTTGGAGCCGCCGTGGGCTACGCCAACGCAAGCGGAATCCCCTACGCCACTGGCATCGTAAAGAACAAGTACATCGGGCGCACGTTCATTGCGCCCACGCAGAAAGAGCGGGAAAACATGGTGTTCGTAAAGCTCAACGCAGTTCCATGCGACGTTAAGGGAAAGCGCGTTGTGGTGATTGACGACTCCATTGTGCGCGGAACAACGTCCAAGCGGCTCGTGCAGATTCTCCGCCGGGCGGGTGCAACGGAAGTCCACTTCAGGATTTCAAGCCCGCAGGTTAAGTTTCCGTGCTACTTCGGCATAAACACCCCCACCAGGGACGAGCTAATCTCGGCAAATCACACGGTGGAAGAAATAAAGGAGATGATTGGCGCGGACTCCCTGGCGTTCCTGAGCGCGGAGGGCATGATGGAAGCGTGCCGCGCCGTGAACCCGGATTCCTACGGCTTCTGCAAGGGCTGTTTCACCGGCGAGTACCCAATCTCAGTCCCGAACCACGACAAGGAAAGCTGATTCCTGGGGGGGGGCTAGAAATTCAAGATTCCAAGGCTTTTCAAGAAAAGCACAAGAAGCAAAACAGGGGAGGCGAATTTGACCATGAAGATGTACAGATTCTTCCTGGAAAACGATTCCCCGTTTTTCGTCACTTCGTCTATGATTGTCTCAGGCTTTAAAATCCAGCCGACAAGAACACAGGTTCCGATTGCCACGACGGGCATGAGGATATTGTTGCTGATGTAGTCCATGATGTCCAGAATCTGGGCGGTAACGCCGTTCGGAAGCTTGAATTCAAAATAGAGCACATTGTAGCCCAAGCAGATGACGACTGCAAGGACGAGCGCAATAGCCCCCTCGTACACCACCGACCGCCTTCGCGAAATGTGGAAGCGATCCATGTAGCTTGAGACAATGGCCTCAAGAATTGAGATGGAGCTGGTGAGCGCGGCAAAGAACACCATCAAGAAAAAGAGTGCGCCAACAACGTTCCCCATCGCGCCCATCTGGGCAAAAATCTTCGGAATCGCCACGAATATAAGCCCCGGTCCGGATGCCTTCAGCCCTTCCCGCCCCATGAAGACGAACACGGTGGGAATAATCATCATTCCGGCAAGGATTGCGATGGCGGTGTCGAAAATTTCTATCCTGTTTATTGATTTCACCAAATCGCTCCGGTCAGGAACATAGGAGCCGTATGCAATCATGATTCCCATGGCGACGCTCAGGCTGTAGAACAGCTGCCCCATTGCGTCCATGAGCGTAATCATGAACGAGTTGAGCGTCAGCGTGGACAAGTCCGGGATGAGCATAATCTTAAGTCCATAAAGACCCGTGCGCACCTGACCGCCGTCCGTGCTTTTCATCGTCAGGGCAAAGATTGCAATGCCCAAAACAAGGATGACGAGAACAGGCATGAGAATTTTTGACAGAATCTCGATTCCCTTCTTGACCCCAAGATAGACGACAAAGCAGGTGAGGAACAAGAACACCACCGTGTACACGATGGGCGAAACCTGGGAGGTGATGAAGGCCGTAAAATAGCTTGATTCGGCACTGGCAGGCCCCTGCCCCGCAAGGAACGCGAGCGCGTATTTGAGAACCCACCCGCCGATTATGCAGTAGTACGGAACAATCATCATCGGGACAATGCAGGCGACTTTTCCAAGCCATTTCCATTTTGGGCGGAGCCGGGGGTATGCCGTGAGCGGGCTTTGCTTTGTCTTTCGCCCGATGGCGACCTCCGTGGTGAGAAGCGCAAAGCCGAAGGTCACCGCAAGGACAAGATATGTGACGATGAACAATCCGCCGCCGTCTTTTGCAGCCAGATACGGAAAGCGCCAGATGTTCCCAAGCCCCACGGCACTTCCTGCCGCCGCAAGGACAAATCCGAAGGAGTTCGAGAATGAATTTCGAGCATGAGTTTTTGAGTGCATATTATTCATGGAATAGATTTTACCATGAAAACGTCCATTATACCATGTCCACGTTTTTTGCCCCGAGCTACAACCCCTGCTTGATTTTGTCCAGAAGCCTTCGGAATGCGCTGGAATCTTTCTTCAGCTCCTTTGACCCGCGCGTAATGCGGCACAGGGAGACGTGAAGCTCCTTCGCTATCTGCCGCTGGGGGATTCCTTCGTCCAGCTTCTGCACCAGCACCCACCGAGTGGCTATGTCCTTCAACTCCGATGGGGTGAAAAGGCACTGGAAAAAATCCGCGATAAAATCAGCATCATTGCTTTTTGAAAGAACAGTGAAAATCTGGCGGAGAGAATCTTCATGTTGTGGCGTGAGCAAGTTTTTTTCAGTCTTTTCGCTGTCGTTTTCGTCCATAGAACCATAAGAAAACACTAAAAATCCGCAAATTGCGGCGAGCAACGCCCCAAGCAACTTGTCGGTAAAGTGCCGATTCATCATTTTTCGTATCAATCGGCACTCACTAAAAATAACATAAAATTCACTGTTAGGCTATCTTTTGCGGGACTCCAAAAATACCATGGTTCTGGAACCCTTTTCATCTTTTTGATTTAGTCGTACCATTCTCCCATGAGAAAACTGGCCACAATCCTGTTCGCCGCCCTTGCGCTGTGCGCTTCAACGAATGCAAAACCACTCACGCAAGGCGAATTGTCCTACATCAACTCCATACTTGAGTTCCGCCTGTCCCTCAGGACACTGCCATCGGCAAAAGACGTGCGGCAAAAAATCCGCGCCTTCAAGGACTCGCCCCCGGACGCAGCGGAAATTGGCGATGAATGTGCCATCATTGCAGAAAGCATGATTTCCACGGCAGAATACAACTGCGAATACGAAGAGGATGAAAAATCGCCTGCACTGGAAGGAATTCTGCGCCCCACATTCGACAAAATCATCGCGTACAAAAGCAGACACGACACAAAGGAGTTTTCCGCGCTTTTCACCGCCGCGACAACAGAAGTCATAAACTCCATGATGCAGTTCTTGCCGCGCACGGATGTTATTTCCATCGCACTGAAAGAAAAAAAAGAATACGATGCCGCCATAGAAAAAGAGCCAGACTGCTCACAGGTCCTCATGAACGCGGCTTTCTGGTACTATTTTGCCCCCGCCTTCGCCGGAGGAAGCGCGGAAAAAGCGGGCAACTTTTTTGAGAGCGCACAGGAGAACGCAAAAAACGACTACGAGCGGTATTACGCCGCAATATACGCGTCCCAATTCTTCTTTGAGCAGAAGGACGCTGCCGCCTGCGCGTCATACATGGCCCAAGCCGAGCGAGTCCTTCCGGGGACAAGGCATGTTTCGTTCATTCGCACGCTAAACGAGCGCGGATTTTCCCTCTTTGACTACAACGACAGCCGAAAACGCGCCAAAGTGAAAAAAGCGTTGTCAAAGGCGCATTGACCAACACGCCGCGTAAAGTCAGTGGGTCCAGTTCGCGACTTTCTCCTCCCGCTTCTTCTTGTATTCAAGGGGAATGCCGTAAGTGCTTTCGTAGACTTCCTTCCACATCCGGAAATTGCGCTCACGCATCATCTCCACGTTCTGCCGCACCGACATGGCAGGGTCAGGATAAATCGGCTCCAAAATATGCACCGTGTATTCTTGGATGGGAAATCCGTCCGCACCAATCATGTCAGAATCTTCCATAGTGATGAAAAACGGTATCACAGGCACGTTGTTGTCCGCCGCGAATTTGAACGCACCGTTCGTGAGCGGGCGCGGCTTTCTGTAGTTCCACCACATGGCCTGCTCCGCATAGACCAGGATGTGCCGCCCCTGGAACAAATATTGCTTCACCGCCTCGATGAATTTTTTCATCGTGGACGGATTCTGGCTCAGGGGGAGAGTGTTGCAGTGGCGGAACAAAAATCCGTAGAACCCCGGGAAATTCGTGAAGTTCCCCTCGCGGATGACTTTCAGAAGCTCCTTCTTGTAGACGTGAGGCTCAATCGCCTTGTAGAGCGCAAAATTGTCAAAGGCGTTGAAGTGGTTGCAAGTGAGGATTGCGCCCATGTGCTTAAGCCCCACATAATGCTCAATGCCGCGCACTTCCTTTATGACGAGGAGCTTTTTCTTGATGAGCCGATTGATGAAAAATCGTCCCAGCATGTTTGCGGCCTTCATAAAAATCCGGCTGGAAACCTTGCGGTTCATGTAGTCAACTTTCTCAGGCAAAAGCGGGATTGTGGGCGGGTCGTCCTCAACGTCCTCCCAAAAACGCCCCTCCCGCTCGTACTCGTCGATTTTTCGGAGGATTTTCACGCGGTCAATGGCCTTGTCCTTCGTCTTTGCGTATGAATATGGGTCGTCAACGTACTCTCCGATGTTCTCCACCAGAATGTCAAAGCCGGCCTGGGCCTCGCGCCGGTCGTCGTCGGTGTATGAATCAAGGGTTTTCTTGCATTCCGAGAAAAAATCGGTCTTCTCGGCATATTTCCAAAAAACGTCCGCCCATTTTGTCTCGGGAAAGTGCCAGGGCTTGTAGTTGAGCTTGTAATGGATTATCTTCACGGTGGAGTCGTCGAACCCGGCAGAATCGAACGCGCCCTTGTTCCAGCCCTGGTCAAGGAGCAGGTGCTTTCCGCCGCACAAAACGTTCAGGTAATCTTCGTCCTGGGTAACCAAAAAAGTGTAGTTGCCCAAAAGCGTGAGGAAAGCAGACTCAAAATCAAGCTCCCGATATTTTCCCGCGTTCACGAGCATGACACCCGCGCTGAAAAAAGTCTCCGCCGAAAGCCCCAGATTCTTCTCGATGTACTCGCCGTAGACCGGGATAAGGTCGATAACGTCCTCCCGGGCTGCCGCCACCACGTTTTCCCCCAGCTCCACGTCGTACAGCCGGGAAATGTCTCCCACCACGGCGGTGTCGGAATCTATGTAGATGATTTTTTCGTATTGGGGAAAAATTCGCGGGATGAAAATGCGGCAGTACGTTTCTTTTGTGTAGTAATCGCGCAGATGGAACGTTCCGCTGGAGTTTTCCATCTCCTCAGCAAGAGACCTGAATTCCAGAAAATATTCCACGGGAGAGTCAACAACTGATTTTTTCAGCTTTTCGATGTTGTCACGGCTCAAATCGACATAGAGCACATATATCCGGTAGATTGATTCGTTTGAGGCGTTCTCAAGCAACGAGCGCATTGCAACAGCAAGGAACGGCGCATAGTTGTTGTCCGATGCGAAAAAAATCGGTATTTCTCTTTTCATACAGACAAATTGTATGACTTTTAATAGAAGAAAGTCAAACAGTGGCGGGATTTTTGCGGCAAGGAAAAGCACAGTGGCGGAAGCGGCCATGACGAACCGCCTCCACCACGCAGGCTCTACCAGCGTTTTCCGAGGATGAGGCGCAGGAGGGCGATGAGAATACATGCACCGGCAATGTCGATGATGATTGTTCCCAAAAGTCCGCCGCCCGCAATCCCGAGGAGGCCGGCAAGCCAGCCGCCAAGGCATGAGCCTACGATACCGATGATGCAGCTCACGATGAAGCCATGAGAGCTTTTCATGATGAGGCTCGCAACCCAACCGATGAGAGCGCCGATCAAAATCGTGATGATGATAGCCGTAAGTGACATAAAAACTCCTTGTATGTATGAGTAGTGAATCCTGCAAATTGTGGCGGGCAACGCCCAAGTCAATTTGTCACGGATGCGCCGGAAAAAAACTGGCACTCATTCAGTATACGCCATTTTTCCACAAAATGCACGGGATTTCAGAACGGATTTTTTCGTCGGTACAGGCTCCAGCGCATCGCCTCTTCTCCCTATTATCAAACAAATAGTATTTATCATTTTAATCTGTAGCGTCTGCCTTTGTTCTTGCCGAAGCCTTCAATAAGACCTACTTTGTCGCTGCCTGCTCTTTGTAGCGAATGTGGCAATACCGATTTTTTAGTTCATTATGCTCGTTCAGCAAAAGATTGCGGAAAAACTTTTCCAGAAACTCCGGATTTTCATGGATTCCTTTTTGCAGATTGTTGTAATTCGCCCGAACCAGAGCGTTTCTAAAATACCATGATTTTTCCGCGAAGATGTCGTTATTCACATCAAATCCAAGAGAACGCAGATATTTGATTGTAAAAACCGCCGTTGTCCGCGTGTTTCCTTCCCCAAACGCATGAATCTGCCAGAGACGAGAAACAAAGAATGCAATGTGCCTTACGATTTCGTCCATGCTCAAATTCCTGTAATTAAAGTTTCTTTCCTGCTCAAAGTCGTAATCCAACGCCATCTTCAATTCAAAGGCAGCACCGTACATGACCGTATCGCCGTCTAAAACCCATTCACGCTTTGAAATGTCATAATCGCGCAGTTTTCCAGCAAACTCAAAGATTCCTTCAAAAAGCCGGCCGTGAAGCGCAATCAAATGGGAAGGAGAAAAATTGAAGGATTTTTCGCTCAAAATTTGCGCGATTCTTGAAGACACTTTGTCCGCCTCTTCCGTTCTTTCTTGAGAATCATCAATGCGTCCGGTTTTAGATTCATAGTAGGCATCGATAAGAGATTTTGCTTCATCAAAAGTGATTTCGCCTTCGATATTGCGCTTTGCAATGTCAAAAAGATATTTCGACGGAGTAAGCCCGTCGACCTGCTGCAAGCCTATGGCTGTTGACCATGCATAAGTCTTATCTTTTTTTGCAGGTTCTGCATTGCGAATGTATTGCTCAAAGTCCAGTTCGTATGAATGTTTATCTGACATCTTTTTTTATCTCCCAGTTTTTCGCCATAGGAGCGAGGGGAGGGAGACTTTCCCCCTCTTTTTTTCCTAATTTCTTCCAGCAAATCCAGTGCGTTGACTTCACTGGCTATCTGAGGAACTAATTTTCCCTGCACGGCTTCCTGCAAAAGTGCGTTTTTCAAATCTTTTGCGGTCATAATCAGTTCCAGTTTTCCTTAATAGTGGGTAAAAATTGTTTTTCTCCGTTTCCGAGTACTTGTAAAAATGTGTCAGTTTTTAGAACAAGCTCATAAACAGACGGATGCATCCATTTTATGCAGTTCAAAATGATTGTATGCTTGTCTTCTAGGTCGTTCCAATGACAAATGCGCTCATAATGATACACGCGATTACGCACATTTCGTATTTGTTCCATAGTGCTCTGTAAATTTGAAGAACTTTTTTGTGATTTTGGGCAATATTTGAAAGTCTGTTTTATTATTTTACTTTGAAAAGCACTTGTAGCATACTTTTTTGAGAAAAATGCCGTCCAAAAACCAAGTGAAAGTTCCGACACAATCCGCTCATGTGTCAGGGCTTTTCCGTTGTCCGAGATGCGTTTTTTAGCTTCATCGATTTTACTGATTCCTGAATCTGAAAGAGGAATAATAGAAAACCACTCTTGATTGTTGCAGAATGAGGAAAGCGTTTTGTCAATGCTATTGCGAAGGCAAATTTCAAAGAAATGAAGCGGAGTGTAAAGCGCACGGCAAATCTCTATGTTGTATAGATATCGCGAAAGCACAATATCTGTCTCTTCGTTGTTTTCTTTATATGTGTTAATTCTCACAGATGTTATGGCTTTTTCTATATCGCTATAAAAATCAGCTTTCATTTACTCCTCTTTACAGGTTAGTATGTTGACTTTTTCATTTACTGTCCATATACTTTTATTTGTGGGCCGCAGTATCCCTTCTCGTACGCTTGCCGTATGGTTCATCATTTGATGACACAGGGACTGCGGACGTGTTTTTTTAAATCTTCCTGTAAAAGCGCGTTTTTTAAATCTTTTGCGGTCATAGAGTAATTCCTGTAAGCTGCTGAATTTTTTCTTTGCTCCAGTCTTCATTCTGCCAGTAAAAATATTCTATGCTACCATTTAGACCTGCAAAAACAATAATCTCAGGTTTCCTAATTTGCTCGCACATACTTTTTTGTTCCATCTGCATAAAGCAGGTAAGCAGAATTCGTTTCGGAATCATAGCAGGAAATAGGAGTGCCCTTTGCTTTTTTTATTTCGTTTTCAATTCTTACGGCTTCAATAAAACGTCTGGTAAGTTCGTCGTCCGAAACGCCGCAGGTTGAGTCTAATTCATTCTGATTCATAACAAATCTTCCTCCCTTACTTGAAATCCTTCACTCCGTCCAAGTCAAGCGTGGCGAAAAGGTCGTCCACTGTCTCCCGCCTTCTGATTTGCTTAACGCTTCCGTCCTCACGCAAGAGAAGCTCTCCGGCGCGGAGCTTTCCGTTGTAGTTGAAGCCCATGGCCCGACCGTGGGCGCCAGCGTCGTGGATGATGAGAAGGTCGCCCGTGTCGATTTTTGGAAGCGGACGCTGGACGGCGAACTTGTCGCAGTTCTCGCAAAGGCTTCCAACAACGTCGTACACATGGTCTTTCGGTGCGTTCTCCTTTCCGGAGACAGTAAGCTCATGGTATGCGCCGTACATGCCAGGGCGCATGAGATCCGCCATGCACGAGTCGGTACCGATGTACTCGCGGTAGATGTGCTTCTCGTGGATTGCAGTAGTCACAAGCCAGCCGTAGGGACCTGTAATCGGCCGTCCGCACTCAAAGCAGATTCGCATGGGGTCAAGACCAGCAGGCACAATGAGCGTTTCGTAGAGCTTGTGTATCTCGCGGGCAACGTAGTCCAAATCGACTTTCTTCTGCTCCTCGCGGTACGGGATTCCCACGCCGCCCCCCAAGTCCACGAACTCAATGTTCACGCCGCATTTTTCCTTTATCTCAAGGGCAAGCTCAAAGACGAGCTTTGCCGTGTCAACGAAGAAGTCCGGGTTCAGCTCGTTGGATGCCACCATCGTATGCAAGCCGAAATGCTTCACACCCCCGGCCCTGCAGATTTTGTACGCCTCAAGGAGCTGCTCCCGGGTGCAGCCGTACTTGGCTTCCTCCGGCTTTCCGATTATGGAGTTGCAGCCGTGCTTGGCCTGGCCGGGATTGTAGCGGAAGCAGATTGTCTCAGGGAGTTTTCCGAGAGACTTTTTCAAGAAATCGATGTGAGTCACGTCGTCAAGGTTTATGATGTCCCCTTCTGCGTAGGCGTACTGGTACTCGCTCGCCGGGGTCTCGTTGGAAGTGAACATCACATAGTCGCCCTTCAAGCCCACCATCTTCGAGAGCATAAGCTCAGGAAGGCTTGAGCAGTCAGCACCGCAGCCCTCCTCCGCCAGAATTTTTAGGATGTACGGGTTTGGGCACGCCTTGACCGCATAATACTCGCGGAATTCGGGAAAAATCGAGAAGGCCTTCTTGAAATAGCGCATATTCTCGCGGATTGCTTTCTCGTCATAAATGTAGAATGGTGTTGGATGCGACTCCACCAACTTTTTCAATTCATCGTGGCTCAAGGGAAAATTAGAACTCATGGTAAAACCTCGTTTTATGATTTTTGATTTTGACTGTTTCGCTTCTATTATAATGACCCGCGGGGAAAAGTAGAAGCACGAGACCGAACTCTTTCCCCGCAATGAAAAACACCGTTCATTTTTTTCTCAACTAGTGATACAATAAAGCATTATTTTCACCAGGAGTTTTTCATCATGATTTTCAAAAGCCTTCAGGTCAAGTTGATGGCGCTTGTTGTTGCCATCGTCGTTGTGTCAAATGTTGCGGTCGCGTTCATCGCACGCACGATTTCGTCAAACACAATGTCCGATACGGTCCATTCACTTTTGGACTCGGTGACGAACGATGTGGCTGGAACAGTCGAGGACGAAATGGCAAAGCAGTTCCGACTGTTCGACGGAATCGCCCTCATCGACTTCATAATGGACGAAAGCATTTCCTTTGAAGAAAAATGCCGCCGCCTCACGACGCTCAACGGAATCGGAAGCGAATACGAGAACATCACATACTATTCAAAAGAAGGCGACAACATGACAAAGGACGGAAGAATCGTCCACCTTACAGACCGGGAATACATAAAGCAGGCCGCGGCAGGAAAAAAATACATTTCAGACCCGTTCTTCAGCTCGGTGGCGAACACAATGCTGCAAACATACTCCGTGCCGGTCAAGAACGAGCGGGGGACCATCATCGGAATCATCGGCGCAAACACATACGGTGACACCATGACAAAGGCAATCTCCGACATAAACATCGGCGAAGGCTCCGACATCACTGTAATAAACCGCATCACGGGAACGGTAATAGCCTCCACGAGCCAGTTCGTCAAAGCAGGCGACAGCATGACGACGGGAGCCGTCCCGGAAATGCTTCCTCTCCTTGAAGACCTGAAAAAAGGCGGTATAGGCGGAGCGTCATTCACCCACGAAAAGGACAAGAAAACGGCCGCATTCCGCCCGGTGGAGGGCACGGACTGGTCTGTTCTGTGCATCTGCCCCTACGACTATTTCTTCCACGGAATGACGCGCATGGTGCATCTCATAAGCCTTGCCCTCATCGTGATTCTGCTTCTTGCCCTCATCGCAAGCTTTGTTGCGGCCCGCGTCACGGTAAAGCCGCTCCTTTTGGTCAGGGCGGCAGTCACGGACATAGCGTCAGGCGACGCAGACCTCACAAAACGAATCAAGTCCAACTCAACGGATGAAATCGGCGACGTGGTCAAGGGATTCAACTCGTTCACCGAAAAACTCCACGAGATAATCTCCCAGGTCAAAAACTCAAAGAACACGCTTGGCACGGCCGGCGGAGACCTTGAGGCAAGCACGGAGGACACCAGCGCGTCAATCACACAGATTCTCGCCAACATCGAGAGCATCCACGGCCAGATAAACCACCAGAGCCAGAGCGTCCACGAGACGGCGGGCGCGGTGAACGAAATCGCGTCCAACATCGAAAGCCTTGAGCACATGATTGAAAAACAGTCCAGCGGAGTGTCCGAGGCGAGCGCGGCAGTGGAGGAGATGATTGGGAACATCAGGAGCGTGAACACGTCGGTGGAAAAAATGTCCAACTCCTTCGAGGAGCTTTCCCAGAGCGCACAGAACGGTGCGCAGGTACAGAGCAACGTGAACGAGCGCGTGGAGGAAATCAAGAGCCTGTCAGAAACGCTCCAGGAGGCAAACACTGCAATCGCCGCCATTGCGGAGCAGACGAACCTTTTGGCAATGAACGCGGCAATCGAGGCTGCCCATGCCGGAGACGCGGGAAAGGGCTTCTCCGTCGTAGCAGACGAAATCAGGAAGCTCTCGGAGACATCTTCCGTCCAGTCAAAGACAATCGGCGAACAGCTCATGAACATCCAGGGCGCAATTGAAAGCGTAGTCGAAGCGTCCAGCCACTCAAGCGAGGCGTTCCAGAGCGTCACTGACAAAATCCGCGAGACGGACGAGCTTGTGCGCCAAATCAGCGCGGCAATGCAGGAGCAGAACGAAGGTTCCCAGCAGATAAGCGCGGTTCTCCACACGATGAACGACAGTTCCCTTGAAGTGCGGAACGCCGGAAAAGAGATGATGGAAGGGAACAAGGCCATTCTCTCCGAGGTGCGGAACCTTCAGGATGCAACAGGCGTAATCCAGAGCAGCATGGAGGAGATGAGCGTGGGCGCGCGAAAAATCAACGAGACAGGCGAAGCGCTCCGTGGCATCTCGGAGCAGGTAAAGAAATCTATTGAAGAAATCGGTGAGCAGATAGACAAGTTCACTGTATAATGATTTTGGAGGATATATGAAATTGACACGGCTTTTAGGAGGCGTGCTTGGCACACTTTTCATTCTGGGCTTGGCTTCATGCGCAAAGAATGAAAACGAGTTCGTCCTGGGACTTGACGATGCTTTCCCGCCAATGGGATTCAGGAACGAGGACAACGAGATTGTGGGCTACGACATTGATTTGGGAAAAGAAGTGGCAAAGCGGCTCGGACTCACGTTCCGTGCGCAGCCAATCTCCTGGTCTGCAAAAGAGCAGGAGCTGAACACGGGCAAAATCGACTGCATTTGGAACGGACTTTCCATCACCCCGGAGCGGCTCGCCGCGCTTTCGTTCACAAAGCCGTACCTCAACAACGCACAGGTTGTCATTGTCCGCGCCAACAGCGGAATCAAGACGCTTTCGGACCTTGCGGGAAAAAATCTGGGCGTTCAGGCGGGTTCCAGCGCGGCAGACGCCATTGACGGGAACCCTGCGTTCAAGAAGAGCCTCAAAGAAATTTTCGATTTTGGGGACAATCTCACCGCGCTTGGAGACCTTGAGGTTGGCGGACTTGACGGAATCGCCATGGACAAGGTGGTGGCGGAATACTGCCTGACCATCACAAAAAAGCCCTTCGTCATTCTGGACGAGACGCTTGCCCCCGAGCAGTACGGCGTGGCGTTCAAAAAAGACAACACGGAGCTTAGGGACAAAGTGCAGAAGGCGTTGGAAGATATGGCGGCAGACGGAACAATCGCCGAAATATCAAAAAAATGGTTCGGCTCTGATATTTCGATTGTCGGAAAACTATGACAAAAATCATATTCCAGCTTTTGGGCGCATCGGTGATGACGATTGAGGTTTTTGCGCTCACGCTCCTTTTTTCACTGCCGCTGGCAATCCCGCTGGCGGCGGGGCGCATGTCAAAAATCAAGCCCTTGGCCTACACCGTGAACGCGTTTCTTCTCGTCATACGGGGAACACCGCTCATACTCCAGCTCATCGCCGTATACTTCGCGCCGGCGTATCTTTTTTCTCTGTCATACAACCGTTTCACCGCCTCAATCATCGCGCTCTCGGTGAACTACGCCTGCTATTTTGCGGAAATCTACCGCGGCGGAATCCAGTCCATCCCCCGCGGACAATATGAGGCGGCAAAAGTAATGGGCTACACAAATGCCCAAATGTCATTCCGCATAATGCTTCCGCAAGTCGTGAAGAAAATTCTTCCGGCAATGGGGAACGAGGTAATCACCCTAGTCAAGGACACGTCCCTCGTTTCTGTCCTCGGCGTGGCGGAACTGTTCCGCACGGCGCAAACATCGTCAAGCCGACTTTTTTCCACGACTCCAATTTTCATAGCGGGACTGTTCTACTTCATCATGAACTGCGTAGTCTCCCAAGTGTTCGCATACACCGAAAAAAAACTTTCATACTATAGATAGAGGAAACAGAGGAAAGCGCAATGGAAGTCATCAGCGTGCAAAACGTCAAGAAAACATTTCCCGATGAAGCATCCGTCCTTAACGGAATATCGTTCACCGTGGAAGCAGGGGAAGTCCTGGGCATCATAGGTCCCAGCGGAAGCGGAAAATCCACGCTCCTTCGCTGCATCGCAAATCTGGAGACTATTGATTCAGGCTCAATCTACATCTCTGGAAAACCGTTGGTGGAAAACGGCGTGTACACGGGCAAAAAATCAATGCGCAGCATCACAGGCAATCTGGGCTTCGTGTTCCAGAATTTCAATCTTTTCCCCCACATGAGCGTACTGGGAAACATCATCGACGCGCAGATCCATGTGCTCAAGACTCCAAAGGAAGAAGCCATCGAAATCGCCAAAAAGCTCCTTTCCGACATGGAGCTTTCGGAGAAAGCGAACGCATACCCCTGCGAGCTTTCAGGCGGCCAGCAGCAGCGAGTCTCAATCGCCCGCGCCCTTGCCATGAAGCCGCAAGTCCTCTTGTTCGACGAGCCAACCAGCGCACTGGACCCGGAGCTTACAGGGGAAATACTTGAAGTCATCCGCCGTCTTGCAGCCGAAAAAATGACGATGATTGTCGTGACACATGAAATATCATTTGCCCGCGACATAAGCGACAAGCTCATATTCATGGCGGAAGGCAAGATTATGGAGGAAGGAAAACCAAAGGACCTCATCGCCCACCCCACAACGGAACGCCTGCAAGACTTTTTGAAGCGGTTCAACCAATAGATTTCCGCTTTCGCTTCTCCCCTTTTCCCTTTTTCCGTTTCTCTTTATACTTTCTTCCATGTTCACTTTCTTTCTCAAAAAAAATTTTTCGGACGGATGGGAAAATTTCTTCTTCTTGATTTTGCAGAACGTTTTTCCCCTTGCAATTGCCGTCATCTCATATTTTGCGCTCAAGCTCACGTCACAGACGGTTCCACTGCTCCAGTACCCCATGCTCATAGTGTGCGCAGGGCTTTTCTCAATTGTCCTATTTTCCTGCGGCATGAACGCGGCAAAAATCGCCAACTACGAGGCAGCCACCCTCTCCGCGTTTTTCACGGCCCTCAAGCATGTCTGGAAAATCGGCTTTGCCTTCGGCGTGTTCTACATGACAGCACTCTTGCTTCTTAGGTTCGGCATTTCCTATTACCTGACCATCTTCTTTGAGACAGGAAGCGCGGTGGGAATCCTCTTCACGGCGGTTTTGAGCTGGTTCACGCTCATTTCGGCCATCGCGCTCCAGTGGTTCATTCCACTCTATTTCTTGCAGGACGAAAACAATTTCTCAAAATGCCTCAAAAAATCGTTCATCATATTTTTTGACAATGCGGGATTTTCTGTCCTCGTCTTTCTCTACAACATACTCCTGTTCCTCCTCTCGCTCATAGTCTTCACGCTCATTCCAGGCATGAGCGGGCTTGTCCTGTCCTGCACAAACGCACTCAGGCTCAGGCTTTACAAATACGATTGGATTGAGCAGATGAACGAGAAGGAACCGGGATTCGAGAACGACCGGGACAAGAGGAGCGAAGTGCCCTGGGACGAGCTTTTGGCGGAAGACAGGGAAACACTCGGTCCAATGAAGCTTGGGAACATCATTTTCCCCTGGAAATGAAAGGGCGCGGAAAACAAAAATCAGCGGGGGAAAATCACTTCAAGAAAATTCTCCCAGCCTTGTCCACGCGCACCTGCGGCTGCTCAGGATTCATCTCCTCAACAAATTTTATTCCGTACTTTTTTGTGTAATCGGTCTTGATTATTTCCCGCTGCATGACCAAGTGCTCGGTGTAGAGCCTGTACAAATCGAAAGGCATGTAGTGCGTGCTGGATGTAAAATCAACCACAGGAAATGAATTCTTGAGGGCAAGCAAGTCGTCGTTCTCATAAATCCTGATTTCAGACTCCGACTCCCCGGCCAAGTTGTAGTAGCAGAACTCCACGATTCGTTCCGCAGATTTTATGTACTTGTAGAAATATGCCACACCCTCGCCGCTTTTCTTGTTGTACGCGACAAAATCGGTTTTTCCCCACTCCTTGTTCTCAACGAACACTTTCAGGTCGTAATTCTCAGCCACGGTGTAAGCGCGATGGAACGTTCCCACCGCGTCAAGGGACGGCTTTATCGTGCGCTTGTCCTTGTGGGCGGCGGCACACGGCAGCACTGAAAAAAACAGGAGAAACAGACTGATTGAAATTGAGTTGAACGTGTTTTTCATATCGTTAATACCAACTGTCACTAAAAGAACAGCGCAGGACAAAAATCGTAACCAGAAAAATCTTCTGAAAGCTTGTCTCAAAAGCCTGCCGCCGTCCGGAACAAGCCCGAAAAACCTCATTTCATTGCGTTTTTTGAGGCGAATTTTGAAACTTCCCCACTTTGTATTATCGGCAGATTAATACGCAAAAATTTTGTATTTAAAGCAATTTTCCTCTATAATGTATGTATGGGAATCTCCAAAACTCGCTTCCAGAATTTTTCGGGGAACCCCACGAGCCTAAAATCGCCATATATTCGATTTTGGGCATCGCATTTTCTATTGTGGAGAAATGAATGAGGGACATATTTTTCTTATCAAGCGCAAACACAGAAGAATCATCAATTTGCAAGCAACTTGAGCCATATTTCTACATAAAAGAATTCACCTACGATTACGACACGATAAAGGCTGCCTGCCAAGAGTTCAAGCCGGTCATGTTTCTGTGCTACGTCTCAAAAACGTCCGACAAGGAAAAATCGATTTTGGGCGACATTGAAAAAATCTGCCCGAGCCAGACAAAATTCCTCGTGTTCGGACAGCAGGAGGATTTGAACGGAGTGAACATCGAGGGGGCGGACACCCTTCCCACACCGTTCACCTTCGCGGATTTTGTCATCCACCTCCTGAACATGCGCAAGGACATTCCTTTTTTTGCGGAAATCGTGAAGTCTGAGGAAAAAATCGTGGAGCTGAGGCGCAAGGTTGACCCGGACGCGCGCAAGGCGGAGAAAGAGGAAGAAGAGCGGTTGAAGGAAGCGGAGCTTAGCAAGAAGCACATACTCGTCATAGACGATGACATCATCATGCTCCGAACGCTCATGAACTGGCTCAAAGAAAAATACAAGGTGTCGGTGGTAAAATCCGGCTCCCAGGGAATCGGCTTTATCCAAAAGGAAAGACCCGACCTCATCCTGCTGGACTATGAAATGCCATACATGGACGGGCCTGAGACGCTCAAGAACATCAGGGACGAAGAGCGGTTCAAATCCATACCCATCATCTTCCTCACCGGCGTGAACGACTCCGAAATGATAAAAAAGGCGTTGAGCTACGAGCCGGAGGGATATTTGCTTAAATCCTCCGGCAAAGACGCGCTCCTCGCAAAAATCGGTGAAGTGTTGGAGCAGAAATGAGCCTTTCCCGTTCACTCAAAAAAAAACTGTTCCTTGCATTTTTTCTCATATACATTGCATCGATTTTGTGCGTGGGCATCACCTACACGGTCGTCATGCGGAATGAAGCAAGGAATCAGCTCATGGAAAGCTCCAAGAGCATGATTCAAAAAATCATCCTCGATTTCAGGCGGGATTTTCTCATAAGCACACGGTACATCGCCTCCGCCATTGACCGGGAGGAAGAACGGATGTCACAACGATACTTCCAGAAAATAGCGGAAACTTATGGAGCGGACGAAATGACCCTCGTGTCGGAGGACGGCACCCTCATTTTCTCCTACGGGGAAAAGACCTACGGCGCGGATTTCAACGCGAAGTTCGACGAGACTTTCCGCCCAGTCCTAAAGGAGCTGTTCGCCGCCAACGAAGCCACATCAGAAATCAACAAAATCGACGGGCTGCGCCTCATATGCGCGGGAAGGATGTCCCACGGCAGGACTATTGTCATCGCCTACCCCAGCGAGCGCGTATCATACCTTTTTCTCTCCCACCTGACGAATTTTGCGTACACAATTCCCATCAGGAAAACGGGCTACGTCCTCATATTCGACGAGAACGAAACCATCATCAGCGATATGCGCGGCGGCGGCGGTTTCGGAATGACGGCGGAAAAAATCGGGTTCAAGAAAACAAGCGGCATTTCCAAGCTCCAGCCTGGAAAGCTCTATTCCGACAAAATCCACGGAAAAAGCTCCCATTTTGAGCTGGAGCGGTTCGACGGCTACACTGTCATGTCCGTGCTGCCCAGCGAGGACATCCTGAAAAACGCGGCGCAAATGACGCTTGCGTTCGCCGTGTTCGCCCTCGTCTCCCTCTCGCTCCTCTTTTTCTTCGTCATCGTGATAATGGAAAAATACGTCAC
>JAFPYB010000205.1 GCA_017412405.1 Treponema sp.
ATAGCCGACATTTTGGAATGTGACATATCCCGTGTGTTCGTCAAGGCAAAGACCGGCGAGAAGACAGGCGAAGTGGGCGAAGGCAAAGCCGTCCACGCCTTCGCCACAGTTCTCCTAACCGCCGACTAATTTATGAATCGCCTCCTCAATTTTCTCCTCGGGGATTCCGGCGTAGTTCATCACAAAGACGCGCTCTGAGTCCGGGGGCGGATTCTCATAATACATGGAAAGCGGCAGAATCCGAATTTTCTCCTTATCCATGCGTCGCCTGAACGCGCCCACATCCTCGGATTCCGAAAGGCGCATGAGAAAGTGCAGGCCAGAATTTTCCTCAAGAACCTGAAATTTTTTCTGTTTGTCGCACGTCTCAATCAGATGCAAAATCAAGTCGCGCTTCATATGATAATTTTTGCGCATTCGGTTTATGTGCTTCTCGAAAAATCC
Source organism: Treponema sp. (assembly GCA_017412405.1). Lineage (GTDB taxonomy): Bacteria > Spirochaetota > Spirochaetia > Treponematales > Treponemataceae > Treponema_D. Next base: position 445 of record JAFPYB010000205.1, read on the forward strand.
CTTGGAAATGAATTTTTCAAGCGTGAACTGCTCGATTGTGGGGACGGTGCAAGAGTAGAACGACAGCCGCTCGTCGAACACGCGGTTCAGCCTTTGCGGAAGAACCATGTAGCTGATTCGTATTGTGGAAGCGAGGGTCTTTGAGAACGTGTTCATGTAGATGACTTTTTCGCCCTTGTCGATGGATTTCAGGGACGGAAGCGGCTTTCCAGAAAAACGGAACTCGGAATCGTAGTCGTCCTCAATGATGTACCGCCGCTCCCCGGAATCCGCCCAGCGCAAAAGCTCCATGCGCCGCGACATGGGCATGACGATTCCCGTGGGAAAATGGTGCGACGGCGAAATGTGTATCACATCAACGGCAGCGTCCTCAAGCTCCCCCAACATGATTCCGTCCTTGTCCATGCCGATTTTTCTGCATTCCACGCCATAGCGGTCGTACACCTTCTGGATTTTCCCGTAGCCCGGGTTTTCGATTCCGTATCTCCTGTCAAACCCCAAAAGCTGAACAAGAAGCCCGTACAGATATTCCGTTCCAGCCCCCAGCACAATCCGTTCAGGTTCCACGCGCATGGCTCTGAACGCCTCCAAGTGGCGCGAAATGGCAGAACGCAAATTGTAGGAGCCTTTTGCGGGCGGGTTTTCAAGAAGCTCGTGCCGCTGCTTTCCAAGAACATCGCGGATGAGCTTTGCCCAAATCGAAAAAGGGAATTTCTTCACATCGTTCTTGTTCGATGAAAAATCGATGTACCACCCCTCCGATTTTTGCCCAGCCACCGAGGAATTGTGGGAGTCGGACTGCGTGGCACGGGCGCGGAAGGACGTGAAAAAATCGGATACGCCCTGTGCCACAAAAAAGCCCGACCGCACCCTGGACTCCAACAAGCCCTCGTCGCACAAAAGGGCGTAGCTTTTTTCCACGGTAATCACGCTGACACCAAGATTCTTGGCAAGGTTTCGCTTTGACGGGAGCTTTTCCCCCGACGAAAACGTTCCGTCAAGAATCCGCGCTTTGAGAAAATCGTAGAGCTGTTCATACAGCGGCAGCGTCCCCGCAAAATCAGGTGAAAAAGTAATCATGGGTACAATTTCCTTGTTGGTTTTCGGCCGTTTTGTGCCGAAAATTGAGTTATGGATACTTCTATTTCTGAGATACTCAAGGTTTCTTTATCAGTTTTAAAAAACCCCAAGGTCATCATCATCGCAATCATCGTTTTTGTCTACATGGACTTGTGCGCAAAAGTCGTCCGCTACAGGAAAAAAATCAAGAGGACGCGCGTGAGAAAAGTTTCCGCACCGGCTCCAGCCCCCGCTGCCCCGGCACAGGAAGCCCCCGCAGAAGAAGGCGCGGCAGAATAAGGCGGGCAGTTTTCCTACGGGAAGCGCAGGAAACAATGTCAAGGCGGTTCTTCCATATGCCTCCGCAGATTTTGATTCGGCCTTCGTGGAAAAGCTGTGTCAGAATCCCGGAGATGTCGCCAGCCTCCCACACATTTTTCTTGAAAAGCCCCACATAATTTCTGTTGAACTCGGCAGTCAGCCCACGGACGATTTCTTCCTGCGTGTATATGCGCCGGTTTTTTCCAACGAACTCCACGACTTTCTCCGCATCAAAAGCCACAGTCCCAAGCTCCACACCGCGCTTTTTCGCATCGCACACATCGCAGCCAGAACATTCGGCTTCCTCCCCGCCCAAATAATCCAGAATGATTTTCCGCCTGCAAGTGCCCGCCAGGGCATATTCCCCCATGTGGAACGAGCGGCTTTGGGAATCCGTGTTTTTGTGACGCACAGTGTCATCGTAGTTCCACACCAGAATCGACTGCACATCGTCGCCCTTCCGCCCAGCCCTGCCCGCTTCCTGACAGAAATTCTCCAAATGCTCCGGCGCGTCCAAATGCACCACCGTGTAGATGTTTCCCTTGTCCATGCCCATGCCGTAGGCGCAGGTAGCCGCCAAAATCCCGTCCTCCGAGTCAAAGAACCACTGCTCCGTCTCTTTTTTTTCTTCTTTCGTCATCCCTGCGTGATAAAAACGCGCTTTGTCCCTGCCAAAATATTCGGCAAGAATGTGCGCCATCTCCTCTGCCCGCGCCCGCGTCCTGCAGAACACAATCATGGGACGTCGGCACGTTGCCGCGCACAAAAGGACGGCTTTCTCCTTCGCGTACGCATACATCAGCGAGTAATGTATGTTCGCGCGGTCGCTCTCGCTTTTGAGCAGATGAAAATGTCCGCCAAAAATGATGTTGCCAATCTCCCCCAAAACAGCGGGACTTGCCGTGGCCGTGAATGCCGTCACAACGCGCGCGCCCAGGCGGGAAATGATTTTTGCAATCTGAAGATAAGCCGGGCGAAAAGAGCTTCCCCACTCAAAGACGCAGTGTGCCTCGTCAATGGCAACATGAGAAATCTTGAACAAAGAAAGCCGCGCCAAAAGACCATCGTTTTGGAGAACTTCGGGGTTTGCGAGGATGACTTTTGCCCCGGCCGACAAAAGCGAAAAGTTCTCCGCACGCTCCGCCGCCGTCTGGCCTCCCTTGAACACGGCGCACTGGATTCCTGCCTCCTCCATGCGCCGCTTCTGGTCGGCCATGAGCGCAAGGAGCGGGTAGAAAACAAGAGTCGCCCCAGGGAGCATCATGGCAGGCACAAGAAAACACATGGACTTTCCGCTTCCTGTGGGGAGAAGCACAATCTGCCGCCCACGGCAATAAAGCTCGTCGTCCTCGTTGTCGCAAAAATCAGGTTGTGCCTCACAAAGGCGCACAGAATCCACAATGTTGGCAATCACGAACCGCTGCCACGGAAAAAGGAACGGCACACCGAATTTCTCCCTGGCAATGAGGGTGGCTTCATCAAAATCAAAACCGATGTCGTCCTGATCGGGAACATCAGGAAAAAAATCGTCCATAAAAAAAACCTCCGCCCTTTAAGGAACGGAGATTTTTCGATTTTGACAGTGAATTTCAAGGAAAACCAGATAATTTTTTGTTATTGGCCTTAATTTCGAGTTTTTATAGCCGTACTGTCCCGAGCGAGCAATAAATTCTGTTCCTGGCTGGATGCCTCGGCTGCGCCCGAAACGACAGCCTGCCATGTGGCAAACTACTTGTCCAAAATCGTGATTTCCACGCGGCGGTTTTTCGCCATGCCCTTCGCCGTGGAATTGGACGCGACAGGGATTTTTGAGCCGTGACCAATCGTGAGAATATGGTATTTGTCGCGCACACCAAGCCCAATCAGATACTCCGCCACGGAATCGGCACGCTCCTCGCTCAACTGCTGGCACGAGGCTTCCGAGCCTGCCCGCGCAGTGTGTCCCGCAACAAGGATGTCGTTCTGGTACTCCTTCAAAATCTCGGAAATCATCTTGAGCTTTTCCTTCTCAGACTCCTCAAGCACCGCAGAATCAGCCTTGAACTGGATGTTCTCGATGCTGATTGTCAGCCCCTTGTCGCTCTGGGCAACGGTGACGTTCTCAAGCCCCAGCTCCGACACCTTGTTCTGCACGTCCTTCAAGTTCTCATCGGTGGCGGCGCGCTCAAAATCAGTCACCTCGGCATGTGCCGTCCCCTGAAAATCCAGTGTCATGCCAAGGGCCGACTCAATGACAATGCGGAAATCCTCGTAGTAATGGTCAATCTGGCCTTTTTCCGCATCCCAAAAAATCGTCTGGTTCGAGAACCCCATCGTGTACGCCGGATAATCTTCCATCATGAATTTTGGCTCGGGGCTGGCATACGAAATCTCGTAGTTCGCCTCGATGACGCAGAACGTCTTTCCGCCGATTACCTCGTCCCGCGCATATGTGTATTCCACCGTGAACGGAATCTTGAACGGCTTGTTCATGCCGAACTGCCGCCCCAAATCGTGCGCCTCGTGGCCGGAAGCCGTCCAGCTCTCGCCGATGCCCACAGGCGTTTCGGGAAAAATCGGAACATCGCGCACCACCGGCATGAAATATTCGTCCGAAATTTCATAAACGCCCTGCGAGTCGCGCCAGAATTTCGATTCGTACTCCTCTCCCCAAGAAAAATTGCCGCCACGCCCCACGGAACTTTCGCTAGTCATGAAGATTCCCTCGTTAAATCCGCGCCCGCCATCGTCAACGTCCGTGACGCGCACAGAGACCCGGTTCAAAATCTCGGAGTAATGGGAAAAACGCCCGTTCAGCATGACGTTTTCCTTCACCGTGGAGAGTATGCGGTAATTGTCTTCCTTTGAATACTTGAACCGAAAGATTTTTCCGTCCTCACTGAAGCCGAAAAAACTCGCCGCAATCATCAAAATCGAAAAAATAATCCTCTTCATATCACACAAAACCTTTTTAAAGCCGAAAAGTTAACATGAAACAATTTTTGGACAACATGGCGGCTTTCATCGCGAATCCGTTTTTTTTCATCGCCTTTATTCTTATTATCGTCCTACTTTTGATTTTCATTTCCTACAAATTAGGTTCTGTCTGCACACGGCTGGAAATGAAAGACAAAATACACAGGCTGCAGGAAGAATCGGTGCGCCGCTCAAAGGCTGTCACCGCAGGTCTTTTGGGGGAACAAGTGGCCCCCTTTCTGCCGGACTTTCCCTGCAACCCGGCAGACGTGCGCTTTGTGGGAAAGCCGATTGATTTTGTGGCGTTTCCAGGCGCGGCAAGCGGAAAGCCAATTCAGGAAGTGCTGTTCATTGAGGTGAAGACAGGAAGCTCCAAGCTCTCGGAGCGGGAGAAGCAGATAAAGAACGCGATTGAAAGCGGCAAGGTGCGCTATGTGGTGTACCACGCGCTCTAGGCGGTTCCATCGGCCTCGTCCATGATTGTGACCGGGGCAAGCTCTCCCGAGAGGAATTTTGAGCAGCGATCCATGGAAATGGGCTTTCCCTTCAAGAAGCCCTGGACGGTCTTGCACTGTATGTGCTTTAGCAGATTGAGCTGCTCTTCCGTCTCAACGCCCTCGGCAATCGTATCAAGCCCCATCTTCGTCACCATGGACACGATTGAATCCGTGATGTTCGCCTCAATGCCGCTCTCCTCGGTGATGTTCGCAATGAACGATTTGTCGATTTTGAGTGTTGTAATCGGAAGAAGCTGCAGGTAGCTCAAGCTCGAATAGCCCGTGCCAAAATCGTCCAGAGAAATGCCGATTCCCATTGCGCGGATTTGGTTCAAAAGCGCGAGCATTTCATCTTTGTTCTCGATGAATATTCCCTCGGTTATTTCGATTTCCAGATTTTTTGTATCGATATCGGCTTCCCGCACCATGTTCTTGAACTCGAACAAGAAATCGGGCTTTTTGAGCTGAATCGGGGAAACGTTCACGCTCATGATTCCGTCAAATCCGTATTTTTCCTTCCATTCATGGAGCGTTTTGAGCGCAGTCTTCATGACCCAAGTTCCAATGGGAACCACAAGCTGGGACTCTTCCGCAATGGGGATGAATTTTTCCGGGCTTATCCAGCCGAATTTGTCGTCATGCCAGCGCAGCAAGGCCTCAAACCCGCGAAGCTCCCCGGTTGCCGCAATGAACTGGGGCTGGAAATACAGCTGGAACATATCGTTGGAAATGGCATCGGACAACTTTGTTTGGATGCTCATGCGGGCGGAGAATTTCTCCTGCATCACGTTCTGGAAAAAGCCGATGTCGTTCTTGCCTTTTTTCTTGATGTCGGTGAGGGCCATGTCCGCAAATTGCAGAAGTTCGTCCTTTGACAACGTGTCGTCGGGAAACAGCGCAATTCCACCAGAAAACGTGACACCATACTCGTTCAGCAGCTCCAGGGCAAGGTCTCCAATCGTCAAGAGCGTGTCCTTGTTCTCCACGTTTTTTACCAGCACCACGAATTCGTCGCCGCCGAAGCGGTAAAACGTGATTCCGTCTTTTTGAATCTGCTTGAAAATGGAGGCGGCAGTCTTGATTACGCTGTCACCCGCGGAGTGCCCCTGGGAATCATTGATGACTTTCAGGTTGTCAATATCGATTAGGATGATTCCGAACGGAATGTTCTCCTTGATTGCATCGTCAAGGTCAATGGACAGCTTGTCCTTCGTGAACAGCCCCGTCATGGAATCATGATGCGCATTGAACTGGAGCAGGGAATTGAGCTGCTCGATGTTCACCAGTTTTGCACGCAGATTTTCCTTTGAAAGCGAAAGCTCGTTCGTCACAGCCTCAAGCTTTGCGTTCTGGGAGCGGAGCTTTTCCTCGCGCTTATGCTCCTCGTCCACGTTGACGGCAGAAAAAATGAGCTTTCCCGCCTCCGTCACGTTCATGAAAATGCGAAGCCAGCAGGAATACAGAGGTGAGTAAAAAGTAGTTTCATGAACGGCGGCTGTCTGCAGCGCAGTGTTCGCCATGCCAAGCCAGTCGATTTCTTTTGAGAGATGGGGAAGATATGCCGAAAAACGTGCGCCGACGGCGATGATTCCCGGAAAACTTCTGGTGAACGAATTGTTCACATACTGAATCGTAAAATCGTCGGCAAAGCCCCTGCCAGCTCCATACACAGGAGTCGCAACCACAACTGGAGTGGCCAGCTTGTCCAACACATCTTTATACTCACTTTCTGTCATACAACTTATTGTATATCGGTTTTTGCCAAAAGACAAATTTTTGAGATTCTTGACTTTTGGCACTTTTTCGACTGGAATGGGCTGTCCTAGAAGTATGTGTCATGCTGATCCTGAATCAAGTTCAGGATGACAGTTTCAGCATCTACGCTATCTGCAGCATTGAGATTCCGAAACGAGTTCGGAATGACACAGCTAACTGAACTTTTTAGACAGCCCCTTCCCGCATTTCATAGATTGAACTTTTTTGAAAAACGTTCGATTATGCCAAAGCCTGCTTCAAGTCAGAAATCAAATCGTCCACGTTCTCCAAACCAACCGAAAGCCTGATGAGATCAGGCGCAACGCCGCCTGCAATGAGTTCCTCGTCGCTCATCTGCCTGTGCGTGGTGCTTGCGGGGTGCAGGACACACGTTCGCGCATCCGCCACGTGGGTGGCAATCATGCCCAGCTTGAGCGCGCTCATGAATTTCTGTGCGCCGTCGCGCCCGCCCTTCACACCAAAGCTGATGACCCCGCACGTTCCGTTCGGCATGTACTTTTTGGCACGCTCGTAGTATTTGTTACCCACAAGCCCTGGATAGTTGACCCATGAAACGTTCGGATGGTCCTGCAAAAACTCAGCCACTTTCTGCGCGTTGGAGCAGTGCCGCTCCATGCGCACCGCCAGTGACTCAAGCCCCAAATTCAAGATGTATGAGTTCATCGGAGACGGAACCGAGCCGAAATCGCGCATGAGCTGGGCTGTTGCCTTGGTGATGAACGCGCCCTCCTTTCCAAAACGCTGGGCATAGGTGATTCCGTGATACGACTCGTCCGGCGTGCAAAGCCCCGGAAATTTCTCCTTGTGCGCCATCCAGTCGAATTTGCCGGAATCAACAATGCAGCCGCCAACAGTCGCGTCGTGACCGTCCATGTACTTGGTGGTGGAGTGGGTCACGATGTCCGCGCCGAACTGGAACGGGCGGCAGTTCACCGGCGTTGCGAACGTGTTGTCGATAACGAGCGGAACGCCATGCTTGTGCGCCGCTTTTGCAAAGCGCTCAATGTCGAAAACGATGAGAGCCGGGTTTGCGATTGTCTCACCGAACACGGCTTTTGTGTTCGGCTTGAAAGCCGCCTCAAGCTCCTCGTCCGAGCAATCTGGATCAACAAAAGTAAAATCGATGCCCATTTTCCGCATCGTCACATTGAACAAATTGAACGAGCCGCCATAAATCGTGGAAGACGCAATTACATGGTCTCCTGCGGCGGCAATATTGAAAATCGCAAAGAAAGTCGCAGCCTGACCGCTCGATGTGAGCATGGCGGCAGTTCCGCCCTCAAGAGCCGCAATTTTTGCCGCAACCATGTCGTTCGTCGGATTCTGCAAACGCGTGTAGAAATACCCCTCCGCCTCAAGGTCAAACAGCTTTCCCATGTCCTCGCACGAATCGTACTTGAACGTTGTGCTCTGGATAATTGGAATCATTCGTGACTCTCCGTTTTTCGGCGCATAGCCCGAATGGAGACATTTAGTTTCTATTTTCATTTTTTACCTCACAAAACGTGCAAACTCAAAACCCGAAGTTGACCTTGACGGAAAGCGACACCTTCATGCCGTCAAGTCCGTCGCCGCTTGAATACGAGCCAACAGGAAAATAGCCGCGAAGCTCCCCGCCGAATTTCATCGCGTCGGAAACATACCGATAGTATGTTATGGCAGCTTCTGGGTAGAAGAAATTTGAGCCTTCGTAGAACCATGAATTTATTGAAGAAACATCGTCCTTTGCAGAAGACGAAGAATCGCCGGTGTAGCCATAATCGTCCTCCCCAACACCGTGAGAAAGGACGGCAAACCGGAGCAACAGCCCAATTCCCGCGGCAACCCCCAGATAATTGTTTCCAAAATGGAACATATGACCGCCAGTCACATCAATCATGAACGACGGCACGGTGGCAGTTCTGTTCTCAACCTCGGCAGGACGAGCCTTTTTTCCGTCCCAAAGATAATAGTTCATGGAGAACGAAACGCGCAGTTCCGCAAAAATCGGTTTTTCCTCGAAGAAAAGTGCGCCAAGCCCACCCGAAAAAGCGACGGGACTTGGAGCCGAACTTGTGGAGGAATCAGTGTTGAGCGTGAAGATAGGTCCTAGCGTTCCGATGAACGAAATGAACGGAAGCCGTCGCCCGCCCTCTTCTTCTTCAAAATCTTCCTCAGATTCCTCGTCGTCCTCAGCGTAGTATTCATCCGTGTCATCCACCGATTCTTCATCATTGGCAATTTCGATTTCTTCCCCCTCCTGCTCGTCCGCATTTTCCTGCGAAAAACATATGGGTACTGAGAAAAAAAGAACCAACAACGCAAAAAAAAGCGTCTTTTTCATATGGTGCAATGCCACAGCCAAAATCAGCCTACTCGCGGCTCTCAGGATAGAACAGCTTCTTCATGTCAACAGTCAAGAAACCGCTGCGACCAGTCCTGAAAAAATCCTTTTCTTCCCAGCTCACCACAAGAAAATCACCTGCAATGCAGAAATCGCCGTAGAAATAATTCTCGGGCAATTTCGGCAATCGGAACGCGATGTTTTTTCCGTTGTTCAATATGTGCCGTCCGTCCAACGCCCCGTTAAAGTACGTTGTTCCGTCGGCAAAAACAGCACACGCCCAGCCGTCTGCAATGACAGCATTGGACGAAGTGGCATCGGAGGGGCTTCCGTTCAGATAATAGGCTGGAGATGCGCCGCCCGCATGTTTTGCGACGACAGCAAAGGAAAAATTCTTTGGCAGCGACTTTAGGAGAGACTGCAATCTGTCTGGCGCAAACGTGTATTCAATCGGAGTGTTAGCCTTTCGATACGCGCCCTCCGAACTCTCGGTAACAAGCACTTTTCCCTGTTTTGTCTGCGGAGGAAGCTCGGACAGTTTCCCCACAGGATTCCACTGGATGTAATTGAATACAATCCTGTCCTTCGTCTCAGTCTTGACCGAAGCCAAGAAGCTGTCTCCATCGTAGAACATTCCAGAAATCTCCGAATCGGGGCTTATATCCAAGTCACCATAATTGACGACAGGATAGAACATATGGCTCTCGCTTGAAATGCGCACAAGATACGGGCGGCTCAAAGCTCCAACAGGCTCATGGCTCTTGTTGAAGAACGAATTGCGCGACAGCGTGAAAAATGCGTCCCCGTTGGAAAACACCAAGTCTGATGACGTGGAGTCTGAAAAAAGCTGGTAGTCCTTGATGAAGTTCGGAACATCGCTTTCATCGAACACGAGTGCACCAAGGTGGTTCACCAAAACATACCCTTTTCCATCCGAAGACGTATTGGCATCGCACACGCGAAGGCTCTCAGTCCACGGCTGAATCGAAATAAGCGCGGCATCCTGCGGCAATGCCGTCTCGTTAAAGCCGGAAGCTGAAAAATAATACCATTTATGATCGTCGGACCTGCTCTGAAGCTCAAAATCAACTTCGCCCGATGTCTCGGCAACATTGTTTTTGCTACACCCTGCGGCAAAAACAACAAGAGAGAGAGAAATCAAGGAAAAAAACGAAGAAACTTTCATAGTTTAAATCTCGGATTTTTTCGATTGATTGTTAAGGAAATGCTGATTAACACTTGAAGCGATTGACCAGCATTTCCTAAAAAAATTGCCAAGAGCATTGCTCACCGCAATTTACGGACTTTTATAACTGGCACTGAAAAAAAAGCACAACAGATTTTATTCAGTCCTCTCCAAGTTGGATAAGCGAATTTCAAAGAACGATTGCGGCAGACATTTTCCATCTGCCCCGTACCCATGATTCTTACCTAAAAGCCGCAATTTCTTTTTGGCACAACTGGTCACAGATTTCGTTGTATTTTACGCCGGCATGTCCCTTGACCCAATTCCACTCAATTGTGAGCTGTCCAGAAAGAAAATCAAGGACACACCACAAGTCTTGGTTTAGAACAGGCTTTTTCGTTGACGTTTTCCACCCGTTCTTCTTCCATTTTGAAACCCAGCTCGTAATACCGTTTTTGACATACTGACTGTCCGTGTAGAACTGGATTGCGCGCCCCTTGAGCCGCTCCGTATTGAACACGGCGGTGAGTGCATTGATTGCGGCAGAAAGTTCCATGCGGTTGTTTGTTGTGTACTTCTCGCCACCTGAAAGCTCCCGCGCCTCCCCATCGGCGATTATCACAACGCCCCAACCACCAGGCCCGGGGTTGCCGGCGCAACCACCGTCCGTGTAAATAACAATTTTGTCGTTGTCCATGTAAAGCTGAAATTACTCTGCGTTCGCCGCCGCAGGCTCATCTTTCAAAAGCTCAAAAGAATACTGTCCCAGCGGAAGCCAATTCAAATCGATATATCCATCGCCGTCAGTTTTTGCATCAAGCGTTGTTCCGTCTGACTTGTAGATAACAACTTTCTGATTCCGCTTCAACTCGCCGTCGGTATTTTTTACCTGTGTGCGGATAAAACCATACACATGAACAGGCTCAGATGCGACAGACCCCTTGCCGTTTTCGGCAGAGAGCTTGAACGTGTATGTCGGAACAGAATACACGCCTTTCTGGTAGAACGCGCTGTTGTCCTTTACAGTCCATTCCTTGTTGATTCTTCCGTTCTCCACAGTCGCGGAAAGAAGCTCCACGAGACCAGTCTTGCCATTGTTATCATAGTTGACCTCAATGTTCACGTTGCTTCCATTAGGAATCTTGCTCGTGTCAATCTGAGAAGAGATGTTGAGCTTTGACTTGCCGACCATGACTTTTGCAGGCGTTTTTCCGTCAACAGTCCAAGACGCGTTGACAAAACCGTTCTCCACATTCTTTGCCTCCGCCTCCTTGGTGAAACTCGTGCTCTTGCACCCAATGAACAAGCCAGCCAACAGAGCTGTTCCCACAACCATCTTAACGATAGATTTCATTTTTATACCTCGTATAATAAAGTAATTGAATTATCTTGCATCATTTAGGTAAATTTAACCTGTGTCTTATGAAGGATATTCCGTTCTTACCTTGTAGCTTTGAC
>JAFPYB010000206.1 GCA_017412405.1 Treponema sp.
ACACCGACTGCCATATCAACTACGTTTCCGCGTGAAATGAATTTTTTGAATGAGCCAAGCTCTTTTCCCGCCGCATTCAAACCTGTTTTTAGATTGATATTTGCCATGAGTTTCCTCCGAAGCCTCTATTCTATAGCTAAAATAGAAAATGAACAATGCGAATTTTCGACTTGTCGATATTGGACTTGCTCGTTTATTTTTCTACGCGCACTTTGTGGTCGTACCACACACCTTTCGTTCCCAAAATGGCGAGGGGAAAATCTTCTCCAAAGTTCTGGAAAGGAATGTCGAATCCGAACACAGTCTCCTTAAGCCCGTCGCTGTGCTCTATGCGGTCTTCCGTTGGACGGAGCCAGTGCGCTTCGTCGTTCTTTGCATCTGCGGCAGTCCCCACATACATGTTCACGATTTTTTTCCCCGAAAGGCTCACATGAATCATCATCTTGCCGTCTTTGACCGTGACAACTCCCATGCCGCTGTGTGCCTCGTTCACGCGGAACATGGAGCTGTCCGTTTTGAACGAAGCTTTTGTTGTTGGCTCTAGTTCAGTTTTTTTTTTTGCGGCAATCGTCTTCAGCTGCCCGATTGCGTCCTTTGTGTGCTGGACGTACACTTTCTGGATGTCGCCAATTCTTCCTAGGCCTGTAATCTGGAAGTCGATTTTGTTGAACGCGCCGCTGTTCGTGAACATGGTCTTCCATGAGTCATCGTCGTCTCCTGCCATGTCGTTGTTCGCGTGGTCTCCCGCCACGACCATGAGCGGACGGATAAGTACGTTCTTGAATCCGCCTTCCTTGACCGATGAAATGACGTTCTCGCATGCGGTTTCCTCAGGCTCGCCCTCCACCGTGCCTATGAACACATTGTCGTATTTGAGTGCCTTCATCTGCGCCGCCATCTGGAGATAGCTCACCTTCGCGGCGTGTGATGTTCCGTGTCCCATGAATACGAATGCTGTTCCCGCCTTTTTTGCGGCTTTTTGCGATTTGAATCCGGCTTCTTTTGCGGTCTGGCCAACAACGGCTTTTGCCACCGCCTGCTTGTCCGCATTTGTTTCGTTCACGGTCTTTCCGACTTTGCCCAAAAGCGGCTCCGCCACGACAATTTTCTCGAAGGAATCTGCATGACGCTGCACACATGATGACAGCTCGTCATACTCGGCTCCGTGCATGAGGTGCGTGGGCTGGACGACAAGGTTCTTGACTCCGTTTTTGGCGGCGCGGCGCAATGCCTGCTCCACGTTGTCGATTTTCTCGCCGTCGCGGGCCTGGATGTGGTTTATGATGATTTGGGACGTGAACGCGCGGCGCACAATCCAGTCCGGGTTGGCTTTCTGGATTGCCTTTTCCACGCCGGAAATGTCCTGGACGCGGCTCGTGTTGAACGACGTTCCGAAGCTAACGACAAGAATCTCGTTCTCGCCAGCCTTGTCATGGTTGAGGGGATTGTCCTTTGAGGCATCTCCCGTGTCCCTCCCGAAATAATCTGGATCTGCGTTCTCGCCCTCCACAAGCTCCTTCTGCTCGTCGGTGAGGGTGTCCCATGCTTTTTTTGCCTCGGCGCACTGTGCGTCCGTGTCCTCTGTCCACTCCTTGACGTATATTGCATCGATGAGCGACGCAACTTTGTCTGCCGCCGCCTTGTCGGCTGCGCTTGCCGCGAACGACTGCGCGGAAACGACTCCTGCCATGAGAATCGCAAAAAGATTTTTGTTCATAAAAACTCCTGTAAAATAAAAAAGCCCCGCTTTTTCCAAAAAAGAAAAACGGAGCAATTGTGCAAAATCAAGTCCACCGATTGGCAAAATGCGCAATCAAAGCACCATGCCTTTTTTGAATCAAGTCATGGTGGCGATGAGACAGTTCTGGTAAAAAAAAGTACAATCAATTGCTCGTGATTTTCGGGTTTTCCCCGATGTACTATTATAGCTGGCAGGTTTCCTGGCTGAAACGTCGTTGCTCCGCCCGTCTTCCCGGATAATCCAGTGACGTGGTGGGCGGAACTCGTTTATCACAGTGACGAGATCGCGCAGGACTTGCACCTGCTTCCCTTTTACCCGCCTCACGCGCGAAGAGCGCGTAAGCGGCACCAGCTACTAAATATAATGAGCCGTCAGGAAGTTCGCGGTTTGCAGCTGCTATTTTCCCAACACCTCTAACAGAGGTTACTACAAAAAATAATGAAAGGCAAGTTATTTTCCGATTTTGTACTCCACATACATCGGAATGCCCCATTCAAATTCCCAGTCGTCTTTGGTGGTCTGCTTTATGAACATATCGAAGCCTGCGCTTACAGCCCACTTGTCGAATGTGAGACATGCCCTGGGGTACAGTTCCACGGTCTGGCGGCTCCTGTCGCTGTCGTCCGTGTCCAGGGCGGCGTAGTAGCACGCCCGTCCCTTGAACGCAACGTGCTCCACAATGGGAACGAGCGCCTGTGCGCCTGCATAGAGCGGCACTATGTCCCCGTCAATCGAGTGGCCGGCCTCACCTTCGGCGAGGATTTGGATGCCGCCCACATAGCCGCGGAAGTTAAGCGATACGAAGTGGGATTTTTTCATGTCGGAAGTTGCGTAGTTCGTCACGTTCTTGTAGACAGAATTCGCTGTGAAAGGCTCTGCGTTGTGGGTATAGGCGAGGGTGACAGCCATTTTGGAGATGATGCCGTCAAAGTCGGGCGTGTAATAGAGCGAGACCATTTTTGAAAGCTCGTGCTCGTCATCTCGGTCTTTTGTCCAGTCGTACAGGAGGGATGCGCCCACCTTGAGCGGAAGCTCCGAAATCACGGAGGAAAAATCGAACTCGGCTGCCGCCGCCGCACCAAAGTTCTTGTTGAACTGAACATAGCTTTCTGAAAGAGGCAGGGCGAGCCCGAACGTGAATCCCGAAATCTGCGCCTTTGCCCCAATGCCGGTCTTTCCCCAACGGCTCGCGCCCGTGTAGATTTCCGCGAGCTGGAAGTAGTTTCCGGAAAGATAGTACGAATACAGCTTTCCGCCCGAAAACTCCAGCTTTGTGTTTCCGAATGGCCTGAATCTGATGTAGGCGCGCTTTATGTCGATTTTTTGCGATAGCGTCTCAATGTCGCCTGTTGCTCCCAGCCGCCAGTAGATTTTTCCGGCTGCGGTGAGCTTGTCGTTGGACACGGCGATGTTTCCCAAAAGGTACGCCCCGCCGAACTGCGTCGTAGTGTCCTTTTGATTTGATTTTAGAACGTGTTCCACCGGAGTTGCTCCCAGTGTGATGATTCCTTTTGTCTCAAATCCCGCCGCAAAAATGGCCTGGGCGAATAGTGCGCCGAGCGCGGCACAAAAACAGTGTTTCATTTTCATACGATTTTTTTCCTTATGAGAGAAGAGAATATACTGAAAACTGATTGTTGTGCAATCGCCAGGGCAAACGCATTTTAAAGACTTTAAAAATAAATACTTAACAAAGTATAGTATTTAAAAATCACAAAAACCATTAGAATTCTTTTGGGTGGAAAAAATGACATTGAAAGAATCACTAATGACAATAAAAGATTTCAGGA
>JAFPYB010000207.1 GCA_017412405.1 Treponema sp.
ACGGTGACATTGCTTGGTTTCGAGGCAATGCTTCGCCAAAAAATCTGTGATGAAAGCAGTGCGAGAATTTTCCTTTAGGAAAATTCCGTAGTGAATACACGTGTTTTGCGTTGCAAAACTTGTTGAACAAAGACGCAGCAGCGTCTTTGTTCAGGTTCTTTGACATTTCTATCTATAAGTTTGAGTAAAGTGAAAGCGACAGGCTTTGAATTTTATACACTCTAGAGTATGATACTTTGGAATATATAAAATTGGAGGCAAATATGTTTTTAGGTCGTAAAGAAGAACTTTCAATAATGGAAGATTTATATAAATCAGCCAGGTTCGAATTCCTCGTGTTGTACGGGCGTAGGCGAATCGGAAAGACTTCGTTGTTGCAAGAATTTTCCCGCAGCCACAAAACATTGATGTATTCGGCTCAGGAAAAAAACGACGCGTTGAATCTTCTTGATTTTTCAAAATCAGTGCAGAACTATTTTGATGGAAGTTTCTTCGGTGAATTTCCTGACTGGGAAGTTGCGTTCGACTACATAACGAAAAAGACATCGGAAAGCGAAAAACTTGTGCTGATTGTGGACGAATTTCCGTTCATCGCACAGGAAAATCCTTCAATAAAAAGCATACTACAGCACACAATCGACAGAAACTGGAAAAACAAAAACATATTCCTGATTCTCTGCGGTTCGAGCGTAAGCTTTATGGAAGACGAGGTGCTTGCCCACAAAAGTCCGCTTTTCGGGCGTTCGACGGCGCACATTGAGCTGAAAGTTTTTGATTATCTTGAAAGCGCGGAATTTTTTCCAAAATATTCTGATGCTGACAAGCTGATTTCCTATGGCATTTTGGGCGGCATTCCATGCTACCTGGAAGCATTTGACCCGGAAAAATCCGTAAAGGAAAATGTCGCGACTCGTATTTTAAAGGAAGGAAGCTTTCTGAAAGACGAGCCGAGTTTTCTGTTGCGGCAAGAACTCCGGGAGACCGCCGTTTACAACAGCATTCTGGAAGCAATTGCAGGCGGAGCGTCAAGGATAAATGACATTGCGTCAAAAATCCATGAGGAAAGCCAAAAATGCTCTAAATATCTGAAGACGCTGCAGACAATCCGACTTGTAAAAAAATTGGTTCCGTGCGGAGACGATGAAAGCTCTCGGAAAACAATTTACAGAATCTCGGACAACTATTTTCTGTTCTGGTATCACTTTCTTTTTGAACGAAAAAGCTATTACGAGATTCTTGGCGCAAAAAACGCCGCCGAGGAAATTTTCTTGCCAGAAAACCTGAATCAGCATTTGGGCCGTATTTTTGAAGGAATATGCCTTGAATACATGCTCAGGCTCGCAAAGAAAATGAATCTTCCGTTTGTCCCTGAAAATTACGGGAAATGGTGGGGCAACAATCCCGAACGAAAAATGCAGGATGATATTGATGTTCTCATGATGGACAGAAAACGCGAGCAAATCATAATCGGCGAATGCAAATTCAAGAACGAGGAATTCGACAAGACTGATTTTGAGACGATGCTTTCACGGAAATCAATTTTTCCACATGCGGCCAAAACTTTTTTCTATGCGTTCAGCAAGAGCGGCTTTACAAAATGGGTGCAGGAAAATGCGGACGCAAACAATGTGAAGCTCGTCACAGTCGGTGATATGTTTTTGAAATAAATATAAGCAACCGAAAAAGTAAAACGACAAGCAAAAACTCCTTGAACTTATGAACAGAGATGTCAGAGAAATGCACTGCATTTTTCTAGGTTTGAGGAGTTTTTTATTTATGAAAGTTATACCTGTAATTCTTTCAGGTGGAAGCGGAACCCGATTATGGCCGCTTTCGCGATCGTCTTTTCCTAAGCAGCTTATTTCGCTCATCGGGGAAAAACGATGATTCAACAGGCTGTTGAAAGACTGGCGGGAGTCGCTCGCGGGATTTTTGGGGAGCGGGATGTTTGACAAAGCACTGGTGGAATAAAATCTGATAATTTAGGAGAAAAAATGCACAAACTGAGTTTGATAATTCCGTGCTACAACGAGGAAAAGACATTGAGGCAAATAGTGGAGCGATGTCTTTCGCTCCAGTCGGACTCGCTTTCACTGGAGCTTGTCATTGTGAACGACTGCTCAAAAGACGGAAGCGATGCTGTTGCCCGCTCGCTTGTGGAGAAATACGGCGAAACCGTCAAGTATTTTCCAACGAAAAGAACATGGGCAAGGGGGGGGGCGGCACTCCGCACGGGCTTTCTCAAATACAAAGTGAACTCCCTCTCTCCCCAGTCACGGTAGCTCGTACAAATCCAAGGAAGCGTCCAGCCACTTTCTTGAAAGCTCGGGAAAATCGTCCGAGACGGAGAGAAAGTGGGAAATCGCTTTTCTGTAGTCGCCGAGAAAATAAAATGATTCTCCGAGATAGAAGATTGCACGGGCAGTCGATTCTTTTGAGCGTTTTATTCCCAAAAAGTCGTTCAGTTCGTCCATCGATTTTTTGTATTTTTCGGGAATGAAGCTGTTTTTGAGAATCTGGTACAGGTAGTAGTCGTCACCGCTTTTGTTTGACGGCGAGTCGGCCTCAAAAATGTGCGGCTTCATTGTTTTCTTTTCAATGTTTCCGTTGAGAACCGAAAGCTCCTTTGCGGCTTGGAGCAGCTGCTTGTTTTTTATGTTCCCCTCTTTTTTGAGGTCGTCGAACAAATCCAGGGCGGGGAGCGGGGTGGGGCGCATATGTCCGTCCGCATAGTCGGCGGATTTTTCCGCTTCGTAGTGCTCCAAAGGCTTTATCCGCACTGGCTGGACTGAGGCGTTCACCGACGGGATTATTGTCTCGAATATGCCTGCGTCTGTTGTGCGGGCAAGGACGCAGTAGTAGAAGTCGATGCCGGATTCGGGCGTGTCCGAGAAGTATGTCCTCGTGGGCAGAAGTTCCGCTATGGGAAAGCTGTTTTTTACGCTGGAAATTTGGCTTTTTGAGCGGAACACAAGAATTGATTGCGCCGAAAAATGCTCCGGGAGAGTCCATGAGAGGTTGATTTTTCCGTCAGCTTCTTTTATGTGTAGTGATTCGATGATGGGGCGCGTGAAGTCCTGGGGGAAAATTCGGGCTTTTGCGCACATGAGAACCAACAAAAGTGAAAAAAACGCCTTTTTTTTCATGAATACTATTGTGGCTAAAATCAATCTATTTGACAAGATGATATTATTGTTTTATTCTATACAAATGTTTGTGTCTGTAGTTCTTGATCCGGGCGGAATGGAAACAGCCAAATCTTTGGCCACGGTTATGGCACGGTTCAATTTTAAGAAAATCCAACGGGCGTGTTGGGAAAGCATGGAACTCAACGATGCCCAGCTTACGGTCTTGAAGCGCGAAATCGATCAGATTACTGATTATTACGACACTTTGAGAATCTACCAATTTCCGGTGAATGGAAATTTCGCCATAACGGAGCTTCGCCACAAAAAATGGCGCAAGTGTGTTCTTGGCGCAAACCAAAAATGATTGAGCTGGTGTCTGCTGAACCAAGCTGTTGCTTTACTGTTTTTATTAGGAGATTTTATGCTTGAAGAATTGAAAGAACCGATTTCTACGCTCAAAGAAGATATTATGAATGTTTGGGGGCGTCTTTGACCCGGCTGCAATCGAAAAAAAGATAAAAGAGACCGAGGCTCTCACGCTTGCGCCCAATTTTTGGGATGATGCGCAAAAAGCCCAGAAAGTCATGAACGACCTAAAGCTCCTGAAGGGACGCATTGAACCGTGGCGGGAGCTTGTGCAGGAAGCCGATGATTTGCAGACTTTGTACGAGCTTGGCATGGACGGCGGCGACGATTCCGTGGAGGAAGAGCTTCGTGCGCAACTTTCCTCGGCACAGAAAAAATTCGAGGAGCAGAGCATCTTGAACCTGCTTTCTGGTGAAGCGGACAAGAACGGATGCTTCCTTACGATTCATGCTGGCGCCGGCGGAACGGAGGCGTGCGATTGGGCGTATATGCTTTCCCGCATGTACATACGCTGGGCGGAGCGTCACGGCTACAAGCTACAGACCGTGGATATTCAGGAGGACGAGGGCGGAATCAAGAGCACCACGATTCAGATTGAGGGCGACTATGTTTATGGCCACTTGAAGGGCGAGGCGGGAGTGCACCGCTTGGTCAGAATCAGCCCGTTCGATGCTAACGCGCGGCGGCACACGTCGTTTTCGTCCGTGTTCGTGTTCCCCATACTTGACGACACGATTGAGGTCAACATCCGCCCCGAGGACTTGCGCGTTGACACATACCGCTCCGGCGGGAAAGGGGGCCAGCACGTGAACAAGACTGATTCCGCCGTGCGTTTCACTCACCTTCCCACGGGAATTGTCGTGCAGTGCGACAGCGAACGCAGCCAGATAATGAACCGCCAGACGTGCATGAACCTCCTTCGCGCAAAGCTCTACGCGTACTACGAGGAGCAGCGGCAGAAGGAGACCGCAAAATTCGGTGCGGAGAAGAAGGACATATCCTGGGGAAACCAAATCCGCTCGTATGTGTTCCAGCCGTATACGATGGTCAAGGACAACCGCACGAAATTCTCCGTGGGCGACATCCAGTCCGTAATGGACGGCGATATCGACCAGTTCATCGATTCATTCCTCCAGGCGCAGTGGAAGGGGCTTCCGCTCGGCGGCGAGGACGACGGTGACGATGATATTTAGGGGAAATGCTGACACTTGGAAGTAAAAAAGTTTTTCAGCAAAAAAATACTTTTTCTTCTCATCTGCTTTGTTGTGGCATCCCCGGTTGTCTTTTGTGACGACTGGATTCTTGCCACGCAGGCCTTTACGTTCAATCAGACGGGAAGAATCAGTTCCAGCGCAAAAAAGGCTTCCACCGTTTTGCCGAGTCTTGTCTTGGAGCAGATTGCATCAAAATCAATCAGAATACTGCCCGACAGCGAGGTTCTTGACCGCAAGCTGGACAAGCTGCTTACGGAGAGGCTCGCGCTTTTTCTCCAGCTTTCAAAGGAGAACAAGGAGCGCGATTCTCTTGTAATCAAGACGGCAGATGCGGCGGAACTGAGAAAGGCTCTCGATGCTGCTGAGAAGAAAATCGCCGAAATCGAAAAGAAAATAGATGAGAATATTGCCCAGGAAGACAAGGAAATTGCTGATTACGAGAAGAAGCAGAGCGGCGAAGCTTCGGAAAAGAAGCGGTTCTGGTGGTTTCCTTTCCGCTTTTTCAGGAAGGACGAGTCCAATCGGCTTGTCACCGAAAAGGTTTCGTTGTACAAGAATGACACGAACGCGGTTTTTGAGCCGAGCGAATATGCCGTGAAGGAAGGGCTTGACAGCTATGCGTTTTCCAAGGAGCTGCAGACCGCAAAAATCAACGGACTCATGCGCGGCTCGCTTTCCACATACGGGAACTATGTGGCTGTCACCCTTGAGATATTCGTTTTCCCAGGCGCAAAGTCGATTGGCGTTGTGACGGAGGTGGGAAACCTTTCTGACCTCATGGGATTTTCAAAACGAATCGTCCAAAAGCTCGTTCCAAAAATCGCGAACAGCCTTCCAGTTCTTCTTGATTTTGCGATTTCGCCCGCGCCTGCAGAAGAAAACGCAATCGTTTCAATTGACGGTGTTGTGCGCTCGGATTTCCGCGACAAAATCATTCTGGATTCCGGCATCCACACGGTTTCCATTTCCTCCGACGGCTACAACACGGCAACAGTGACATATAATTTTTCTGGCGAGGAAAAATTCTTGGTCAAGGCGAACTTGAGCAAGAAAATCAGCGGGAACGCATCGGTGGAGCTGAAAAATTTCAAGCCGGGCGTTTTTTACACGAACGGCATTGAGGCGGCTCCCACCGACGACGAGACGAAAAAGGCGATGCTTTCTATAAACGGAAAGAACGTGCTTGGAATTTTCTCTGTCACGACGTTTGTAGACGGCGAGGCGGATGAGGAGCGGGCGTTTTTCAGGATTTCGGAGGACACGTTGGCAAAGGCGGTCAGCACGGGCAACATGAACTTTGTCGTTGACGCGAACCCATTCGACCGGCAGGCGTACATTGACAAGAGACGGCGGGCAATGTACTTCTCCTACGCGCTCCTGATTTGCTCTATGCCGTACACGTTCTACAATCTTGGGAATTTCACGTCCGCAAACATGGCGTACGAAAAACGTGGCGTGGAGGACAGCGGAATCAGTTACGACGACTTGAAGGAATGGCAGACGAAGCTCTACGTTTCGCTGGGCATTTCCGCCGCGTTGGGGGCATGGACGGTTTTTGAGCTTGTGCGCTATCTCCGTGCCGCCGACCAGGTGCTTCCGGCGGACGCAAAAATTGCGCCCAGCGAAGAGGAGAAAGAGCTGGAGGCGGCGGCAAAGGAAGCAAAATCGGCAGGAAAGAAAAAAATCAATTTGTTCAAAAGCAAGACAACCACTAAGAAAAAGGGGGTGAAATAAATGGCGAAAATTTCATTCGCGCAAAAACTGAAAAATCTTTTTGGCGGGAAAAAGCTTGACTCCGAATTTTTTGATGATTTGACGGACGCGCTTGTTGAGGGCGACATCGGGGCAAAAATGGCGTATGAAATCACAGGCGAGCTTGAGGACTTGTGCCGCGAGAAAAAGCTCCATGAGGAAGCGGAGATGAAGGCCGAGCTTAAGAAAATGCTCCTGTCCTATGTGCAGCCTGTTTCCCTTGTGCCTGAGAAGGGCAAGGTGAACGTGTTCATGCTTCTCGGCGTGAACGGCGTTGGAAAGACGACGACTGCCGCAAAAATCGCGAACTATTTCAAGGGCGCGGGCGAGAATGTGATTCTTGCCGCAAGCGACACGTTCCGCGCTGCCGCCGAGGAGCAGCTTGAGATGCACGGACAGAATCTTGGAATCCGCGTCATTGCCCACCAGCACGGGACAGACCCGAGCAGCGTAGTCTTTGACGCAGGTGAGGCCGCAAAGGCGATGGGCGGAGCTGTTGTCATCGCCGACACTGCTGGGCGGCTCCACAACAAGGAGAATCTTGTCCGGGAGCTTCAGAAAATTGACCGCGTGGCATCGTCCAAGGCTGATTCAGGCTGCTACAAGAAACTTCTCGTCATCGACTCCACAACCGGTCAGAACGCCGTCCGCCAGGCTGAGGTTTTTTCCCAGAGCATAGGCGTGGACGGAATCGTTCTGACAAAATACGACTCCACGGCCAAGGGCGGCATGGCGTTCACCATAGGAAAGGAGCTTGGAATCCCGGTCTGTTTTGTCTGCACTGGCGAAAAATACGGCGACATCTCGCTGTTCAACCGCGAAACATATGTGGATGAGTTTTTAGGAATGTGAAAAAAAGAGTTTGCGCTTTTGTTTTGTTTTTTCTTCTTTTCTCTCTTTGCGCCCAAAAAAAACAGTCGGAACCGGCGGATAGCTATTTCGATGCGCTTTTCTTTGAGATAACGCGCTTTTCGCTTTCCGGTTTTTCACCGCTCAAAAAGGCGCGGGATTTTGCGCCTGTTTCGCGTCAGGGCGCGCTAATTCTTGGGCGGAACTATTTTGACCCGAGGACGAACACGTGCCTTTTGTTCGCGGAACTGAGCGATTCACCCTACATGAGGGAAAGAATCGGCATGATTGAATCGACCAAGACTGCGGACGACTTTGTTTCATTCGATTTTTCATCCTACCTGAACGGAAAGCGGCTTTCTGACGGCTCGTATTTTTTCAGCTGGATCGACCGCATTTTGTCCGTCACGGTGCCACCAGAGCCGGAGCCGGAATTTCCCACTGGGGATGAAATTCTTTCCATGATTGACGACATAAAGGAAAATCGTCCTTCCGAGCAGGCGGAGGAGATGAGCTGGTTCGACAGGGATGGGAACATCAGAAAATACACGAATTCGGGCGAGCAGTTTTTTGTGAATCATCGGATGTATGTGAACACATTCGAGAACAAAATCGCGCGTTATACATATGATGATAGCTATCGTCTCTTGCAGAGCGAGAAACTTGAAATGGGCTCGTCTGCGAAGGATTTGAAAAAGGTGTTGGTCAAGACGTTCACCTACAATTCCGATTCGATTTTTCCATCAAAGGGCGTGGAGGAGGATTTTTCAAACAGCACTAAGACCAATTCCCTTTACAACGACAAGGGGCTTTGCTACCTGCGCGAGAAATTTTCCGTGGGGACGGACGAGAAGAAGAAACTCACGCTGGAGAAAAAGACGAGGTGGACGTATGACGATAAAGACCGAATGACTTCCGAGGAAAACATCGACTATAATTATGTTGTGGACAAAAAGGGCAAGAAGAAGACTGAGCGGTTCAGGACAAAGCACGAGCTTGTCTACACTGATTTTCCAACGCCTGACAAAAAATATTACGAGGACGGTGTTCTGCGCGTGGCGCGTATTTTCACCGCGGAAAAGGATTATGATGAAATAGTCTATTTTGATGAGGGGTTCAAAATCGTGATTCATTACGAGGACGGAATGAGAAAAACTGAAATCGTGTATTTTGGCGACAAGGAAGTGCGGAGGCGGAATCTTGAAAAATAGCGTGTTTTCTTCTTTAAAATGGATTTTTTTCGTTTCAAGGCGTTTTTCCCGGGTTGACAGGCATGGAAAATCTGCTGTCACGACGTTTTTGGCATCCCTTGGGATTTGTTTCGGGGTCATGACGCTTGTTACGGTCATTTCCGTGATGAACGGCTTCCAGATGAGCTTCATCGATTCAATAATGGAAGTCAGCTCCTACCATGTTCGGGTTTCTGGCTTCGACAGCGTTGACGGTCAGACGCGGGGGGCGTTCGAGGATTTTTGCGTGGGCGAGCGGGAAATTCTTTCGTTCTTTCCGTTCTATGAGGCGCAGAGCCTTATTGTGGGGCGGAAGGGCTTACAGAGTGCAGGTCTTGTCAGGGCCATACCTTCGGACTTGATTCGCACGGATTTGGGCTTTGCGCGGGAGATAAAGCTGCGCTCGGGCCATTTTGATTTGACTGGGGAGAATTCCGTTGTCTTGGGCAGCGAACTTGCAAAAAATCTTGGCGTGCGGCCAGGGGACAAAATCAATTTGTTCGCCCTTTCAGGCGGAAGCGATGTGGAGCTTTTTTCTGGCGACCGTCTTTTTTCTGTGGCTGGCGTTTTTGCCACGGGGTTTTCCGACATAAACGCAAGCTATGCCTTCGTGAATCTTGAAAGCGGCGAAAAATACTTTGGGAAGAATGCGCCGCTTCTCTACGGGATAAAAATGTCCGACACCGGAAACGATGCGCGGCTCATTTCAAAAATACGGGATGCTTTTCCCTCCCTTTCCTGCGAGAGCTGGAAGCACTACAACCGCTCGTTTTTTGGCGCTCTCCGCGTGGAAAAGAATATGCTCATGCTGCTTGTATTCCTGATTTTTGTCGTTGTGGGAATCAACATCTTCAACGGAATGAGGCGCATGGTCTATGAGCGGCGGGAAGAAATCAGCGTGTTCCAGGCGTTCGGCGGAAAACCGTCCCACATCCAGTCGATTTTTGTCATGCAGGGATTTTTGACCGGATTCTCGGGAGCTGTTCCCGGTCTTGCCCTCGGGCTTTTGATTTCAGTGCGCATGAAGTCGGTGTTTTGGCTCATATCAAAAATCATCTATTATGCCCAGTATTTTTTCGCGATGGTTCTGGACAACGGTACTGCCGAATATATCCGAGAGAATCCCATGTTCATGGTGTACGGAAGCATTCCGACGCGTATTCTTGTGGGGGAAGTTCTTGCCATCACGATTTTTGGCATTTTTTCTTCTATGCTGGCAAGTTTTCTTGCAAGCACGAGTGTCCTTAAGCTGAAAGTTGCGGAGGTTATGAGAGATGAGTAGACGGATTGTGCAAATAGAGAATCTTGAGAAGACATATGAGACCGAAAGCGAGCGTCTCACCATATTGAAGGACTTGAATTTCTCTGCCGAGACGGGGAAAAAGATTTCGATTGTGGGGCAGAGCGGAAGCGGAAAAAGCACGTTCTTGAACATTTTGGGCGGGCTGGACGCTCCCACGGCAGGAAAAGTCGTCTGCGGCGATTTTGATTTGACATCCCTTGACGAGACTCGCATTTCTGAATACCGCTCGTCATTCCTGGGGCTGATTTTCCAGTTCCATTATCTGCTCAAAGATTTCACTGCCCTTGAGAACGTGTTCATGCCGGCTCTGATGGCGGGCGTTTCCAAGAGAATTGCCAGGGAAAAGGCGGAAGCCATTCTTGTGGATGTGGGCATGAAAGAGCGCATGGGCCATCTTCCGGGCGAGCTTTCGGGCGGGGAGCGGCAGCGTGTTGCCGTGGCGCGCTCCCTGGTGAACGACCCCCAGCTCATCCTTGCCGACGAGCCTACGGGAAACCTTGACCCCGCCAATTCCGAGATGATTGGGAATCTTCTTTTTTCCATGGCGGAAAAATACGAAAAGACGCTCATCCTGGTCACGCACGACATGAATCTTGCCAAAAAAGCGGATGAAATCTACACGATACGGGGCGGGAAGTTCGAGAAGGTGGCTGCCGTATGAAAATCCGAGCGTCATTGAGCTTTGCGTACCGGCTCCTGTTCCCCAGGACAGGCAAGAAATCCAATGCCAGGCGGAGTCTTGTGGGGGCGGCGTTGTGCATTGGAATAAGCCTCATTCCGCTCGTTGTCGTGCTTGCCGTTTCCGACGGCATGATTTCCGGCATGACGGAGCGCACAATCGGGCTTTCCTCGTCGCACATCAGCATTCACCTGCCCTTCGGTCTTGCCGAGGCGGAAAACATGGAAAATCTTCTTGATTTTTCCGAAACGGTGAATCGGCTTGACACGGTGGTTGACGTGTACCCGGAAATCTCGGCCCTTGCTCTGGCGGCTTCCATGAGCGGACGCACCGGGGCTTACGTTCGGGCTGTGCAGCCGGATATTTTTTCGCGAAACCCCGCGTTCGCCACGCTGTTCACCGTAATTTCCGGCACAACTGATTTTGCCGGCAACACATGCGTCATTGGGGAGAATCTTTCCAGCGTTCTTGGCGTTGGGGTGGGGGACACAATCAGGCTCATAACGACGCGCACCAATGATTCAGGCTCCTTCAGCCCAAAAATAACTGTGCTCAAGGTGGGCGGAGTGGTGTCGTCGGGCTATCAGGAGCTTGATTCGCTGTGGCTGTTCATTCCGCTTGAAAAGGGCTTTTCCGTGCTTCAGGACGTGTCCAGCAGCGTGACGGTGGGAGTCCGCACAAAGGATGCGTTCGGAATCGACTTGGAACGCGCCGCTCTGGACATTGACCCAATCATTCCTCAGTTCTCGTACTTGTACCGCTGGTACGAGCTGAATTCAGCGCAATACGAGAATTTCGCCTCCACGCAGATGATGCTCATACTCATCATGATGCTCATAGTGCTTGTCGCCTCGGTGAACATTTCCAGCGCACTTGTCATGCTCGTGGTGGAGAGAAGGCGTGAAATCGCCATACTGAAAAGTCTTGGCGGCTCGACGGGCGGAATCGCGTTCTCCTTCCTGATTACTGGCATTGTCACAGGCTTGTTCGGCGTGGCAATCGGTATTCCGCTGGGATTTTTGTGCGCGGTGAATTTTTCACCCATCGTCGCAGTGACAGAAAAAATCCTGAATTTTGCAAAAGAGCTTTTTTTCTACGCCGTGAACGGGAACATCGCGGATTTTACGACCGTGCACCTGCTTGACCCGGCGTTCTATCTGCAGAACGTTTCCATCGTCCTCCCCCTGGAAAAAATCATCTTGATTTCGGCTGGAACGCTGGTTCTTTCCTTCGTGATGAGCATTGTCCCCGCATTGAAGGCCGGAAGAGAAAAACCGATTGAAACTTTGCGCAAGATTTGATATAGTCTTTGATACTGATTAGCTTCCCTCTAAACAGTACTTTGAATGATTAAGCAACTTTTTCTTCGCGGCTCGTGGAAACTGCCTTAATCAAAAAAGAAAAACTGAATGTGTTTCAAAAGGTATGGTGATGTTATAAGTCTGTCATTCCGAACTTGATTCGGAATCTCATTCTAGGGCAAAAAAGCACATTGGACGAGATGCTGAAACGAGTTCAGCATGACAATTCTTTTTACAAGCATACTTTCTTTAACACAACTGAAAAACTTTTAGGAGCATTAAAATGGCTACAAGAAGAACTCCACGTTTTAAGGAGTGCAGAAGACTTGGTGTAAACGTATGTGGACACCCAAAGGCTATGGACAGAGCAGGAGCACCAGCTTTCAAGAAGACAAAGAAAACATCTGATTACGGTCTTCACTTGATTGAGAAGCAGAAGGTCAAGGCATACTATGGTATCCTTGAGAAGCAGCTTCGCCGCTACTTCGACAAGGCTTCTCGTTCATCTGAGATGACGGGTGTTGCTCTTCTCGTCGCACTTGAAACACGCCTTGACAACCTTGTGTACAGACTTGGCTTTGCAAGCTCAATTCGCATGGCTCGCCAAATGGTAAGCCACAAGCACATCGCAGTCGATGGCAAAGTAATCAACATCCCGTCTTTCGCAGTCAAAGTCGGCTCAACAATTTCTCTGGTTGAGAAGGCTCGCAAAAGTGAACAGTTCAAGAAAGCATTCTTGGGCGACAACAAGGCAAAGTTGGAGTATCTCGAAAGAGACGCAGACAATTTCTGTGGAAAACTCGCCCGCTTGCCGCAGAGATCTGAGATTCCTGTTCAGATTAACGACCAGATGGTAGTTGAGTACTACTCTAAATAAGCACGGCTTGTTTTGGAAAAAGGGCTTCTGTTTTGGAAGCTCTTTTTTTTATGTTTCGCGTCCTGTGGGCGCAATTTATACGATTTTAAGGAAAACACTGATGAAACTTGCAGAGGCATTGCAGGAACGCGCCGACCTGAACAAAAAAATCGACAGCTTGAACGAGCGTTTGCAGTCCAACGCCATTGTTCAAGAGGGGGAAAAGCCTGCGGAAGACCCGGCTTTGCTCATGGAGGAGCTTGATTCGGCTGTCCTCCGCCTTGAGGAGATTGTTGCAAGAATCAACATAACCAACTCAAGGACGATTGTGGACGGAAAGTCGATTACTCAGCTCATCGCTAAAAAGGATGCGCTCCAGAAAAAAGCGGCAATCTACCGAAATGTTGTGTCCCAGGCGAGCCAGACGGCGCGGCGGGCAACACGCAGCGAAATCAAAATCTTGAGCGCGGTGGACGTTCAGGCGTTGCAGAAAAAAGTGGACGCGCTTTCAAAAGAAATCCGCGTCACTGACAACACCATCCAGGAGCTGAACTGGAAAACTGAATTGCTGTAAAATCGGGCGAAAGCCTGAAAAGAGTAGCCTGTGGAGCGAATGCAATCTCTGTGACTGAGAATGAGCTCACATTGCATGGTGCCGCGCGGGGCAGTGGCGGGGTTCGAATCCCTCTGTTACATTTACGCCCAGACAACGCACACGCGCACAAACACGGCGCATTGTTACGACCAAGCATTGACCGCAGGCGAGGGTGGGGAAGAGGGATTTTATTTTGCGGCGAATTCTACTTCCGGGTCCTTTGTGGGTTCCACATCAGGCTCGGGGAGCTTGATTTCCTTCCACAAGTCCGGCTCCTCGAATCCCAGCCGCCAGAAGCCTATTCTGTTCACGCCGATGTCCTTGTACATCTTGAATTTGACTTTGAGCGACGTGATGTCGTCGTACCAGCCTGTAATCGTGCCGGTCTCCTTGAACGTGAAGTGGGGGACACCGTATGAGTCGCGCTTCACTTCCTTTATGCCGTTCTCTTTCTTTATACGCTCTATTCCGCTTTCGTACCACGCCTGCCCACGGTACGGCACGGAAAGCCACGTCCTGCCGTAGAGCGAGATTCCCATCACAAGCTTGTTTTCGGGGATGACCGTCTTTGCGTACTCTGCAATCCGCCTGCACCAGTCCGTGGAGCCGATTGCGCCCGGCGCGCTTGTTGACCAGTGTTCGTCGTAAGCCATGATGAGTATTTTGTCCACGACCTCTGAAATGTTCTTGTAGTCGAAAATATCGTTCTCCAGCGTTTTGAGTCTGGCCGGGACTGCGATTGTTAGCGGCTTGTTCGGCATTTCTTTCCTGAGAATCTTCAAAAAATCGAGGAAGTTCTTGTAATCGTTCTTCGGAATGTTCTCCCAGTCGATTTGAAGCCCGTCGTAGGTTTTTGCGGCCTCAATCATCTGCTCTATGATTCTTTCCCGCAGGGGAAGCTCTGGGTCAAGGAGCAGGTGCGCCTGGCTTCTGGAGTCCACGCTTGTGACCAGGTGGACTCGCCCTGTGTAGTCCTTGAAGAATTTGTCGCGCTCCGGCACGGCATCCATCTCGCTGTATGTGTTCACCGCGCTCACAAAATAGCCCACGTCCGTAATCGGTGACTTTGGGTTGAATTCATTTTCGCGCCCAACCATGACGTAGCCCCAGACTTCCTCGAATTCAAAGGCTTCATCTGACTTTTCGCCGTAGTTAAGCTGCTGGCGTTTGATGGCGGGGGCGGCTTGGGCTGTTTTTTGCTTCGACTTTGATTTTTTTGATTTCGTCTTCGATTTTGCGAGTATTTGGGACGGGTTGCATGCAAGGAAAAATGACAAAACAAAAGATACGAACATGATTTGCGCAAGTTTGATTCGGAAAACTGACTGGATTTTCAAGAAATGCTCCTCGGAAAACGTATGATATTTTGGGAACCGCCAAAAATCGATTTTGCAGGCTCGCTTTATATAATCGGCAGAAAATTCCCCGGTTTCAAGCGAGAGTTGAAATCAAAACTATGCGAAAACGAAATTTTGATTTATAATTATATCTATGGCAAAGTTGAACATTGCACCTACAAAATCGAACCTGCTTATGATAAAGGACCAGCTGAGTGTCGCCGTTGACGGATACGACCTGCTGGAGCAGAAGCGTGAAATCCTTGTCATGGAATTGATGCGAATGGTGGAGAAGGTGAAGCTTCTCGAAGACCAAATCGACAAGACGATAGAAAACGCGTACCCAGCATTGCGGAACATGCTCATGACCGTGGGCGGCGACCGCGTTGAGAGCATTGCCCACGGCGTAAAGTACGACTACAAGATGAAGGAAAAGTCCGTCGTCGTGGGCGGCATGAATTTCAATTCGATTGAAGTCCAGCTTCCAAAGCAGCAGCTGTTTTATTCGTTCCTCGGAACTTTCGCCGATTCCGACAAAGTGATGGTGGAATTCTTCAAGCTGTTGAATTTGCTCACCGAAATGGCTTCAATCCGCACGATTGTGTGGCGGCTTGCCCTCGAAGTCAAGAAGACGCAGCGTCGTGTGAACGCCTTGGACAAAATGATAATTCCGCAGACAAAAGAGACAAAATCATATATCGAAAGCGTCCTTGAAGAACGCGAGCGCGAGAACGTGTTCGTCCTAAAGTCGCTCAAAAGCCGAAAGAGCGTTTCCGGGGGAAAGCCACAATGATAAAACCGCTTTTTGATAGAATCATCGTTGCCTTGAACGGCTCGGAACAGTCGCTCAGGGCCGCCATGTACGGAATCATGATGTCAAAGCTTTACGGCTGCGAGCTTAAGGTTGTCTATGTAGTTGATACGGCAACGCTCAAGCAGCTGGAGCTTCTCAAATTTTTCATAACCGAGGAAAGTTCCCGATACGAGAAGAACCTTGTGGCGGACGGAGAGCGGTATTTAGCTTATGTTTCGGAGCTTGCAAAGCAGAAGGGCGTAAAGCTGACCACGGAGCTTAAAAAAGGCGCGGTCTGGTCGGAGCTTATCCGTGCCGCAAACGAATTCGGCGCACGGCTCATTCTGGTGGGCGACAAGAAGGTGCCTGGCAAAAGCTCCATCGATTCGCTTAAATACAACAAGATTTCCGCCACGAACAGCGAGATTATCGGAAGTTCCGAGTGCAACGTCATGGTTGTGAAGGAAGCTGAAATCGAAAAACTGTTCAAGCTGGCATAAAAAAACTGCCGTTTTAGGACTCTGCTTGGAAAAACCACGGCAGCGCCGAAAACGGCAGTTTTTTTGTTCGGCGACTTTTGAATCATCATGCCGCCGAATTTGAATCCGTTGTGTAAAGCTCAGACGGCTATTTCACATACGGCTTGTAGTTTTTGATTGCCTTCTGGATGAACGCCACAAGCTCGTCAAGCTTGACGCGTTCCTGCTCCATTGAGTCGCGGAAGCGGACTGTGACCGTGTTGAAGTTCTCGGAAGTCTGGTCGAGCGTGTCATGGTCGATTGTGACGCAGAAAGGTGTTCCAACTTCGTCCTGACGGCGGTACCGCTTTCCGATTGTGCCTGAAACATCGTAGTCGGTGACGAAATCCTCTTTGAGCATGTGCTGGATTTCCTTCGCCTTTTCCGCAAGCCCGTCCTTCTTCATGAGGGGGAGGACAGCCACGGTTATTGGCGCCAAACGCGGGTCAAGATGGAGAACCGTTCTGTAATCCTCCGCCTCGCCTTCTTTTGCCACGTTCTGCTCCTCGTACGCCTCGCAGAGGAACATGAGGAAGTTTCTGTTCAATCCGGCGGATGTCTCGATGACGTAGGGAACGTACTTCTTGTTTCCGTCCTCCTGGTCGATGTAGCTCATGTCCTTCTTTGAGTACTGCTGGTGCTGGCTCAAGTCAAAATCGGTGCGCGAGTGGATTCCCTCTATTTCCTCGAATCCAATGGGGAAGTTGTATGTAATGTCGTAAGCGTCTTTTGCGTAGTGCGCAAGCTTGTCGTGGTGATGCCACTTGAGCTGCTTTTCCGGGATGCCGTATTTGAGGTAGAATGCCCAGCGGTCTTTGCGCCAGCGGTCGAATGTCTCGTCCTCCGTGCCAGGCTTGCAGAAATATTCCATTTCCATCTGCTCGAACTCGCACGTTCTGAAGATGAAGTTCTTGAAGATGATTTCGTTGCGGAACGATTTTCCAACCTGTGCCACGCCGAAGGGAACCTTCATTCTGTTGGACTGGACGATGCTCTTGAAATCTGTGAAGATTCCCTGGCATGTCTCCGGGCGCAGGTAGATGAGGTGCGCTTCATCAGCAATCGGACCCTGATAGGTCTTGAACATCAGGTTGAACTCGCGGACAGCCGTGTATTTGTGTTCTTTCGAGTGACATACAGGGCAGTCGATGTTCGTGGTGATGTATGCCTGCATTTCCTCGTGGCTCATGGTGTCAACAGGTTTTCCTGGATTCTTGTCCGGGTTTGCGGCAACATAGTCCTCAATCATTTTGTCCGCGCGGTGGCGGGCCTGACACTCGGTACAGTCAATCATCGGGTCGGAGAAGTGGCCTACATGGCCGGAGGCTTCCCATGTGGTGTGGTGCTGGAAGATTGCGGAATCAAGTCCCACAACGTCGTCGTGGAGCTGTGTCATTTCCTTCCACCATGCGTTCTGGATGTTGCGCTTGAAATCAACGCCCAGGGGACCGTAAGCCCATGCTCCTGCCTGACCGCCGTAAATCTCGGAAGCCTGATACACAAAACCGCGTCTTTTGCACAGAGAGATGATTTTGTCCAACGTACATGCGTGTGGGTCTGCCACAGCTTTTTCTTTTTTTGCCATTCTATAACTCCTTGAACCATCACCGGCTTGTGACAGTCAATAAAAATTGCAATTTTTAGGGATGCAGGTTTCAAAAGTCCGTTACTTTTGGAATCTGCCCCAGATAACTATGAAATTTCATTTTTTGATTCCGATGAATTGCCCGTACTTGACGCGTGCTTCTTCTCCGCCAATAGTCCTTTGTGCAATGTCTTTGTTCAATTCGATTTTGTCCTTCTGGAAAAGAAGCACGATGGTGGAGCCGTGGAGGTCAAAGTAGCCCTTTTCGTCCCCTTTCTTGAAGAAGCCGCCGTCCAGATGGTTTTTTATGCCGCCCACGGAAAACGCCCCCACCTCGATTTGTGCCACCGTCCCGAAGTTTTCAGTCTCAAGGATTGCCCATGACCTGCGGTTTTTCGTGTAAATACGGAAGTGTTCCGCCGCCCGAGGCTGAACTGAATAGAGCTTTCCTGGAAGAAACGTGTTCTTTCCCTGATGCCCGTCGTCTATGTAGCAGTAGCGGTGGTAGTCTGTGGCGCAAAGGCGGAACACTAGGCAGTCGCCGCCCGCAAACTTCTTGGTGAGTTCTGCGGTTTCGCCGGAGGTGCCGTCGTTTCCGAAAAAATCGTTCAGCGTGTAGTCAAAGCCCTTTATGTGGAATGTGGCGTTATCCGTGATTTTGTAGACCGAGAGCAGGCTGTCGCTGGGGGATATGAGATGCGTTTTTTTCCCGTCGAAGGAAAGCGCCGACTCAGGCTTTTTCCGGGTGAAAAAATCGTTGAACGACCTGAACTGCTTTCCGTCTGTGTCGTTCCCGAAATCGCCCATGTCTATGGCGTGGACTTTTATGAATCGCTTTATGTAGAAGTGCGATAGCGGTGTCCTGAGCAGGAAGCCCAAAAGTTTGGGAACGCGCAGGAAAAGCAGCGATTCAAGGACAATCCGCCCCAGGGGAGTGCCGTAGAGAAATTCCGTGGATTTGTCGTTTTGTGTTGTTTTCGATGGCTGGTTCATGGAAAAGCCGCCTTTCAGTCGTTCAACGGCTCGTCATAAATGAGCTGCTCCGCCGAGAACGTGATGTCGTCGGTCTGTGTAGTTGGATTGTCGAAGGACAGGCAGTATGCCTTTCCCAAGAACAGGAGCACAAGCTCCGCGATGCCAATTGCAATCATGAGCACTTTTCCCGCAAAGCCCGGCTTTATCATCTTGAACGGAGTGATGAAGGCGATTCCCATGAACGCGAGGATGACCGTTGAAGGCACGATGGGCGGCCTGCGGCTTCCTGCAAAATAGCTGATGATGAACACGGCGGGAAGGACCAATGCAATGCTGGTGACAGGAAGCCCCTTGTATTCGTGGCGGTGCTCATCAGTGTTTTTCTGCCGTTCCGCTTCGTCCACGTTGAAGAACGATAGGCGGACGAGAGCGCACAAAAGGTAGATGGCGCAGATGCACATGGTGATTCTTACTCCCACAGGATGGACGTGGGGATAAATCGAGTCGCCGATGGCGAGCTTGTAGACGAGGAGTGCCGGAAGGACACCGTAGCTGATGAGGTCTGCCATGGAGTCGATTTGGATTCCGAACTGCTTTTCGAAGCTGCTCCGATTCTTTTTCGTTGACGCAACCTTTCCGTCGAACATGTCCATCACTCCCGCAATCATGAGGCACAGGAGCGACAGGATAAAACTTCTGTCGCTGTTTGAGAACGCAAAATGAATTCCGGCGCATGCGAAAAGCATTCCGAGGTATGTGAGAACAACAGTGTAATTGTAAACGCCCAGCATATGTGACTCCTGAGCCAGCCAAAAAAGGCCGGCTTATATCTATTCAAAGAGATTCCCGAAAATCAGACTGTACGCGAGTATTGCCCACGGTTTTGCAGTCAGGATTATTATGGCGAACCGCTTGAATTTCATGTCGGTTAGACCGGAGAAATAGCACAAAAAATCATCCGGCGAAATTGGAAGAAAAATGGCAATCCAGAGGAAAACTCCGTAGCTCCGCTGCCATCTGTTCATCCATTTGATGTACGAGTTGAATTTCTTTTCCGAGAAAATCAGCCGCATCATCCGTATTCCAAGTTTTTTTGAAAGAAGGAACGTTATGAAAGACCCGAGGCAGATTCCAACGTAGTTGCAGACAAAGCCGCCCAGCGGCCCGAAAAGTCCCGCGCCCACAATGCATCCGATGAATCCCGGGACAATCGCGTACATCACCTTGAAGCACTGTATGAGCGAGAGCAGCAGCGGCCCAAAATAGCCGAACGACTGGATGTAGTCCCGGAACGAATCTGCGTCCTTGAACGTGCCTTTTGAATATTGGTAGACAAAGAACAGCCCGAATCCCAAAAAAATGAGGATTGATAAAACAAAGAGAATGCGTTTTGCGATTTTGGGTTTTGCGCCAAAATCATCCGGTTGTCCATAATCAAGTTCTTCAAATCCCATTCTTCCAATAAAACCTACATTAAAAATAACAGATTTTTTTATCTATATCTATATCATTTTGGGAATAGACAAAAAGGATGCAGAGATAAAAACTCCAAAAAATCAGTGTATCTCGAAGCTGTCCCAAAAGATTTTCCCGAAAAGCCTGAGCCGATACGAGAAAATCTCATACATTTATATCGGCAGTTTTTCTTTTTTCCCCTGTTTTCGAAAAAATTGACCGTAACTGAACTGTTTTAGATAAGCGGGAAAAGCTTCCTGCCCATTGTGTCAGCGATTTCGTCCATCTCCGGGCCCTGAAAGTTTGTCAGGCGGCTGTGGTGGTATGCCCACATAAGCTCGGAATATGGCAGCAGCTCCTGCACTCGGGCAGCAACAGCCTGGGTATCGGCGGGGTCTATGCCGAAATAGGTGGAAAAAAGCGCATTCAGCATGATTGGCGCGTCCTCAAAAGGAATTCGCCGTCCTGCACCATGATGTTCTTTGAGTGGAAGTCGCCGGGGAGGAAGCTGTTGCCGTCGGGTATAGCGGCAATAAAAGCGCGGAGAGAGTCAGCCTCGCCCTTTTTTAGGAAAGCTGCCATTTTGTCAGCCCACAACAGCATCTCCTGCTTGCGGTCAGGAAAAGTCCCGTCCTCCACGCTGATGGCATGAAGCCGTTTTAAGAGGAG
>JAFPYB010000208.1 GCA_017412405.1 Treponema sp.
AGCCAGATTCAGCTAACCGCGCAATCGGAACTCTCGACGAGGCTATCAAACTCATCAACAAACAGAGAGCTGACCTCGGAGCTTACCAGAACAGACTTGAAAAGACTGTTGAAGGCGTCAACAACGCTGCTGAGAACCTCCAGGCTTCTGAGTCACGCATCCGCGACACAGACATGGCTAAAGAGATGGTTGAGTTCACAAAGAACCAGGTTCTCTCTCAGGCTGGAACAGCTATGCTCGCTCAGGCAAACCAGCAGGGTCAGAACGTTCTCTCACTCCTCCGCTAGTCGAAGGGCTGCGTAGAACAGCATAACCTGCCAGTTTTGGCAGGGCAAAACGCTCCGGGAAACCGGGGCGCTTTTTTTTTGTTCAAAGACAGCTGCCCGAGTCTCTCGGGAAGATTTCTCGGCTGTGCCTGCTTGCGTTCGCTCCGCTGGAAATGGCAACACGCCAGCGGGCAAACAGCAAGTTTTGCGAAGCAAATATTCGGCGTTTATTTTGAATCGAGGGAATAAATCCTTAGAACAGGAAATGACGGAAACCATTCGTCAAGGATTTTGATGTAGTCGCCGGCACCAGCCCTGTCAACCGATTCGTATTCGTCGATATACAATTGTGCGTTCCCACGCGCAGCCCCCGCCTGAATGAGCGCGGCAATTTCTTCGGAAGTGTTGGTCTCGGAAAGCGCGTGCATCACCCATCGGCTTTCAATTTCCGAAAGAAGGCGCGGTTTTTCTTTGTCCTTCGCCACATCGTCAGCCTCCGATGCAAGATTTGAAAGCTCCGCGCGAAGCTCTTTTACAGCCGCCTTGTACGCATTGTCAACAGTTGCCGTCTTGAGCACGTTTGTGGTCACCAATCTTGCAAAAGCATAATCCACATCGCTTTCAATGGCGTTCACCTTCGTGTTCTCGTCCTTGATTTTTTCCTCCATGCGCCCTGCAATCTCGAACAAAAGCGCATTGAACAGCCCCGTCTTCTTGGAAGAAACATCGGGCGAAGAAAAGCAATACAGAACAGGGTCTAGGAAGCGCGTTGTAGGAACAAGCACCGCAGGCATTGGTCCCGCCTTGTCCGCGGGAACGTCCGTCAGGAACAAGTGCTTGAGCTGGATTTTCTTTGCCGCCCCGTCCTCCGGAAACACCGGCGCGTCAAGGGCGATTCCGCCGTCCGCCGTCACAGAATGTGTTCCAAGCGTGCCGAAATTTTCCTCCAGCGCAGTCTTGAGCGCGTCTTGGCTGGGCACTCCCCCAGTCACAACGATGGAATATCGGCTTGCGTCAAGAATGATGGGGTACGCCTCGGCAATATCAACAAAATTCATCGTCACAGGCTTGTCCTCGTTCTCCTTGAACAGCGAAAGATACTCAGACCCCTTGTACAGCTCCCGCATCGCCTCGCACAAAAGCTGGAAATTCGCGCTTCCTGCCTTGATTCGCCACTGAGTCCGCTCGTCATACGTCACACCGTCCGCCAGCGCAGGAGAAATGTCAGAGTAGATGAGAACCCCGGCAAGCATTTTTAGCACCTGATTCATCTCCCGCGCGGAGCAGGAAACGGTCAAAAAAGACGATGTGGCATTTGTCTTGGCCGTTACGTTGTAGCTTCCCGAAAGGGCATTTTCCATCGCCATTATGTCAAGCTCGTTCCGCACGTTCACCGCAAGGCAGTCCGTCAAAACGGACGTAAGCCCCGGAGTCTTTGAAAAAAGCATATCGCCCCCCGAAATCGTGAGGGCAAGGGTTACGGTCTTTGCGTTTGGCACCGACTTTACAGTGACGGGGATTCCGTTGGAGAGGGAAAACGATGAAAATGCGTTCCGCCCCTCAAAGACAAATCGGCTTGAGGCAAGCTGGATGTCCTCGTCGGAAATCTCGTTTATATCGTACACTGCCGACACACGGTTCTTCTTCAAAAGCTCCTTGTACTCCGTCTGCGTGTACCATGCGCCGTTCTTTCGCGTAAGCGGAATGAAGGACGCATCCTTGAATCGTTTTTCGTACTTGAGGTAATTTTTTGAGCTGACCAAAAGGAACACAAACGGCTCGCTCCCCGAAAGCCTTTTCTGCACAAAAGACGCATCCACGGCCGCAAGCTCCGGAACACGGGCAAAAAGCGATTGGTCAGGAAAATCGTTTTTTTTGAGCGCGTGCCACTGAATCAAAAGCTCCATGAAAGAGCGGGAACTGTCGCTGGTCTTTTCAAAATCAGCCCCGATTTTTTCCGCCGCATAGGAAATATCCCGCTCCGTCAAAAAGCTGATGTCGCGTATTTTCTTGATGAAAATGTCCGCCTGCTCCACGGGATTGAGCTTGGAGCCCTCAAAAAGCGACTGGAAAATGAGCCGAGACGAGCCGCGCTTTTGCGCCGATGCCACGTTTATGTACTCTGCCCCACGGATTCCAAGCTGGCTCTCCTTCAAGACCTCCTGCTTGTACGGTGCGTAGTTCTGGTCAAGAATGACGGAAAGCACGTCGGCCTCGTTCATGGAAAAATCAGTGTACTGAACGACAATCTGCGTCATGTCCGATGAAAATTCACCATCATAAAGGACGAACCTGCGTTCAGTTCCGAATGATTTTGAGGAGATTCTCTCGGCGATTTCTTTTTCCAAAAGCTCGGACTGTCCTTCTCCAAGAGTCTTCTCGATTTTTTCGTCCATGCCAACAGAGCGTTCCGCCGCTCGGCCAAAATACTTTTCCGCCAGAACTTGCGCAGTCTGCGCCGAAATATTCCCGCTCAAAAAAAGGCAAGTGTTGGAAGGGACGTAATATTTTTTTGAAATTGCATCCAGCATGGCGCGCGCTTCCGCGACAGTGTAGGACGAGAAAAATGCCGGCGACGTGCCGCTGGAACTTTTCCACGGGGCGGCAGGAAAAACCTTCGCGTCGATTGCCGCATTCAAAAAGCCGGTCACGTCCGCCGCCTGGGACGAAACACGCCGTTTTGCGTCCTCAAGAATGCGTCTGAGCTGGGCATCCGAAACAGAAATAGGCTTCAAAAGCGACGACACGAACTGGAATGCTTCCTCGCTTTCAAGCGGCGCCACCGTTTTCTGCACACGAACATAGTCCGAGCCAATCTCGCCCCCAGCCAATGCCGCATACAGCTCAAAAAATCCGGCAGTCCGCTCGGTTTGCCTGGAAAATCCAGCATCAACGCACACATCGGCAGTCACTGTGGCACAGGAATTGTCCTCCAGCAAGAACATGGTCAATCCGTTCTCGAAGGTGAACGTGCGCACGGAATTTCTCGTGGCAGACCACACGCAGGCAGAAATCAAAAAAGCCGCACAAAGCAAAAAAATCTTTCTCATACGAATGATTATAAGCGTAAATCGCCAATCAGTCCAATTTTCAAGCATAGTCAATGTTCCCTTCCCTCCATCATTAAAGAATAAATCTAATATAATGGAAGATACAAAATCATGAAGACCATCAAAATCCTTTTCACCATATGTATTTTTGCGCAATGCAACGCATATTTTGCCGGGTGATTTCTGAACTCATGTTTGAAAAAAATCTAAAAGGTCGAATGTCGAGTTTATGCATACCGTAGTTGCAGAAACAAGCTCCCAGCGGGGTTCCGCTCGTTTCTGCCATTGCACTGTGAAAACTCGACTTTCGCCTTAAAACTTTCCTTAAAATACTCGCACTATTGTTGTTTTTTTTCTGATATAATGGTCAAGTATGGAGGAAATATGAAAAAATCATTTTTGACACGCTTCTTTTTCGCACTTACGGTTTCCTGTGATTTGAACCTGGACGGAGTAATCGACAGCAATGACAAAAAGAAGGATTATAATTTTGCTGTTTATACCTCTTTGCTTTCATTCTCATGCGGCAATGCCATGCCTTGCATTTGCGGCGACAATGGGATAAAAATAATCGGCCAGAAAAGCGGTGGCGGCTCTTGTGTCGTCCGATATGGCTGCACAGCTGACGGCTTTCCCTATCAGTATTCCGACTGCTCTCGCATTTCTCACAGCGACTGGAGCGATGTTGAGGGCGGGGCTGCCGTTTCTGAGGGCGGAGAAATCACTGCGGGCGAAAACATGTACGATGATGATGTGCTTATTGACGTTATAAACAAACTTTTCACAGAGTAGAACATGCAGATTATTCCATCAGTTTTGTTCCTTGTTGCTTTTTTCCTATTCTGTCTCCACCACAAGCGCGTCGAACAGTCGGAGAAACTCCAACGTCTCGTTTGTGCGATGACAGGATTTGCTTCCGCGCTGCTCGCGCTCCTAATTCTTGACAACTGGAACGGTTGGGGTGGTGATTTCTCGCAGTACATCGCCCAGGCGCGGGCAATTGTGACTCACACAATCGAAAGCCAGGTTCAAAACAACCTCTTCATAATCAACCACTCGCCGCCGTTCACCGCAGATCCGGTTTATCCGTGGGGTTTCCCGCTCATGCTCGCCCCGTTCTACGTGCTGTTCGGAGAAAACCTCTTCGCCCTGAAAATTCCTGTTGTCTTGTGCTTTTTCTGCTCGACAATTCTTTCAAACAGGCTTTTCAGGAAACATTTTTCTTTTTTTCAAGCAGAGCTTTTGACGCTTTTCATCTCGGTGAACCCAGTATTCATCTTTTTCTGCAACTCACCACTCTCAGACATACCGTTCCTTTGCCTTTCGCTAGCCGCGCTTTTGTCAATCGAACGGTTGTTTTCCGTGGCGGACAAAAAAAAGCAGACCTTCGCTGGGGTTTCTGCTGGAATATGCACATTCCTCGCGTTTATGACACGCTCAAACGGCATTGTGTTTCCCTGCCTGCTTTTTTCCCTGCACATCCTAATGCTGGCCAACAAAAAGGAGCGTGTCGGCCGATTTCTTTCAAAACGCGGTTTTTCTGGATTTGCCGACCCCTTTTTCCCAGCACACGTTTGTGCGTACGCCATCTTTTTTGCAGCAGTCCTAATCCAACACTCCCTCCTTCCACAGGCGGGAAGCACTCACATGACATACCTTAAATACATCAGCATATCGTCCATCGCAAAGAATATCGTATACTATATCCGGCTTGCCCCCACGTTCTTTCCGTTCGGCCAGACTTTTCCGCTTTCCCTCGCTTCCACATCCGCCGCAGCCATGCTCCTTCCGTTTTTATGGTACGGACTTGTGCGCTTCATGCCAAAGAACCCAATCCTTTTTCTGTATGTGTTAGGCTCGGCAAGCATACTCATTTTATGGCCGACACAACAGGGAATACGATTTTTGTTTCCCATCATCCCGCCGCTCATTGTGTTCACCGCGCTGGGAACGGGTGCTGCATTCCAAAAACACAAAAACCCTCCGCTTCACCGAATTGCAGTTGCCCTAGAAATTCTTGCAGTCATCGCCTGCATTGCCATTTATGCGCTCAGAGCATCCCTCCCAAAAAGCGACGACGGTCCCTATTCATCCGACGCAAAGGCTATGTACTCATTCATCATGGAGGAAACACCGGAGAACGCAAAAATCATGTTCTTCAAACCTCGCGTTCTCTACCTAAAAACAGGACGGCTGGGATTCCGAGGAACGGACATTTCGCAGAGCACCACCGCCGACTACCTGCTTCTTTCGCGGGAGGATTCCACGTTCGACTTCAACATTGAACAAAGCAATCCAGAGCAGTTCAAAAAACTCCGCCTTGTCTTTGAGAACAATCGTTTCAAACTGTACAAAGTTCTGGACATCCCCGTTTCCGAAAAAAGATGAGAATTTTCTCCTAGAACACAAGCCTGACATCGTGCTGTTTGAAACAATCGAATGGTATGCCCACAGTATTTGTGGTACACTGGAATAGAAAAGGGGTATAATCGATTATGGATTCACACACATACCAAAAAATACTCAAAGGCGCACGCTGGCTGCTGGCAATCGGCGTTGCAGCGTCGATTGCATTGTTCATTCCTGCCGTTCGGAGCGCCGTCATACAGCTCGGCGAAAAATGCGTTGGAAGGCCTTTGACCCACCCAGTCTGGAATGCCCGGCTCGTTTCATGGAGTCTCAAATTCCTTTGTTTCAGCATTTTGGCATTCTGCGCACTACACCTCTTTTCGCTCACGATTTTCGCCGAACCACGAATCTCCATATCGCAATACGCAAAAAATCGTTTTTCCGCCCTTGATTTTGACCAGCGACTGCACTTGGCGGCGTTCTGCGTTTTTGCAATCGTGTTTCTCCGCTACCATGCGTTCGTGTCGCCCACCACAGGCGACCCACATTCCTATGCCACAGTCCTTCAGGAAAAATCGCTCTTTGAGTTCCTCAAGGGAAGGCAC
This sequence comes from Treponema sp., assembly GCA_017412405.1. Classification (GTDB taxonomy): domain Bacteria; phylum Spirochaetota; class Spirochaetia; order Treponematales; family Treponemataceae; genus Treponema_D. The sequence continues at coordinate 6,271 of JAFPYB010000208.1, forward strand.
TTTTTTTGGAGCTCGCGGCTCTTGATTGAAGCCCTCATGGTGAACATATACCGCTGGGACGGAATACTGTGGCGCATAATCGGTACGGCAAGCCTCGTCACCATCGCAGAATCCATCGTGCGCCTCGCCCTCCCCAGGGAAAAGCGTCGGTATGCGTTTCTTGTCTACGCCCTCCTTTTTTTGATTCCACAAAGCTCCCTGTCCGATGCAGGCTGGGGACCGACAACGACAAACTACCTGTGGCCGCTGGCAGCCGCCATCGTCCCATTCGTCGTCATAAAAAAGCTGTTGCAAAATGAAAACGTGTCAAAAAAAGAAACAGCCGTATCAATCATCCTTGCCGTGTATGCGGCAAACCAGGAGCAGCTTGCAGCCCTCATGTTCGGTCTTGCCCTCGTTTTGTTCCTGTACAAAATCATCCGTGCAAAGAAAATAGGCGCAAGCGATTTTTATTTCATCGCCATTCTTGCAATATGCGCCCTTTCCATCATGTATATGTTCCTCTGCCCGGGGAATTTCGCACGGCGGCAAACCGAAATCAGCCACTGGATTCCGCCGTATGACACATACAGCTTTTTCGACAAAGTAAAAATCGGCATGATGACAATATTGACCTACTACTTCACCGAACGCCACATGAACTTCATCGTCGTTCCGCTGTGCGCCCTCAACGCATTCATCGTGTTCGCCACATACATCGGCTCATATGTGCGCGCCCAAAGCAACCGTTTTTTGTTCTCCAACGTGTTTCTTGCCCGATTCGTGGATTATTCCGATTTTGCCGTGAACGCGGAAGTGTTCATTCTGTTCGCCGCATTCGCCCTGCTCGTTCTGTCGGCATTCGGCTCTTCCACATCACGCACCGGCGGATTTTTGAACGCGCTCATCTTGTGCGCAGGGTTCTGCTCCGCATTCATTCTGGCATTCTCGCCCACCGTGTATTCAAGCGGAACTCGATGCTATCTTTTTATGACGGAAGCAATTTTTATCGTCACAATTCGTTTTTTTGCGCAAGAAGAGGAACTTCACTTTCTCGGATGACAAAATCAATAATTACGGATATTCTTCTAAAATAGACTTGTTCGGAAAACTGATG
>JAFPYB010000209.1 GCA_017412405.1 Treponema sp.
AAAAAAAACTCATTTTGAAAACAATGACAGACTGCCTCCAGAAAGAACCGAAGACGAAAACGCGAAAACTTTGTGAAGTTGCAGGCGTTTCAAAGTCATCGTTCTACTACAACAGGGAAAACAGCTCACAGGAAGTCAAAGATAAGGAAGTCCTCGGTTTGCTTATGAAATTACCCAAAAAGATTTTGGAGAGGCGTGGAAACAAGGCAAAATCTAAGGAAATCAAAATACGATTCGGCAAGGTTGTCAATCATAAGCGAATCGCACGGATTTGCCGGAAAAACGGGCTTCTGGCAAAGAACAGGCGAAGGAAATTCCCTAAAGACTATTACAGGCAGCAGACTGAGAACAAAAAGAATTTGCCAAAAAACATACTGAACCGCAACTTCGAGAGCAGCGAGCCGTTGAAAAAACTTTGTACCGATGTCTCTTACTTCAAGACTTCCTCAGGCTGGCTTTACCTAAGCCCGGTTCTCGATTTATGCGGGCGTAAAGTTCAGTGCTATTCAGTTTCGCCGCACAATGACGACTCTCTTTCTGGGGAAACATTGGACAAACTTTTTGCACTGGGAAACCTTGGTGGCTCAATTCTTCATTCTGACCAGGGAGTTCTTTATACCTCAAAAAAATGGAGGAAACGGCTCAAAAAAAATGGCATCATTCAAAGTATGAGCAGAAAGGGAAACTGCTGGGACAATGCCTGCATGGAGCATTTTTTCGGAACTTTGAAAGTAGAGAGCGGTTACGATGATTTGTTAAAGTCAGGTCTTCTTTCGTACGAAGAAACAAAAAAACTTATTGACGATTTTATTGAATATTACAATAATGAGCGCATTCAGCAAAATCTCGGCTGGAAAACTCCAAGCGAGGTGGCTGCTTAAACTGTCCTAAATTTTGGGGTCAGTTCAATGTGGCAGGGCTTCCCCCCCCCCGCCACATTTGGTTTTATAATTTTTTAAAAATGTGCTTTACTTTAAAATCAAAGTAACCTATGCTCTTGCAGCGATAGAAGTGAATATTGACAAAATATGCTTGCCCATCACGATAGGCAACAATCCTGCCTTTCATTTTTTCCCAGTCGCATGCATGGGTCTGTATTCCTTTATCGTTAAGGAGTTTGTTAATTTTCTCTTGAACGCGGTCAATTCCATTTCCTCTCGCAATTGACTTAACTTTTGTGATTTTTGTGCCGCGTTTGAGAATCCAGCTTTCAAGTCCATTTTCCGCTGGCTGCGTAAAACAGCGGTCTTTTTTTATAAAAATGTCGTCCCGATCTTTTTGTGTATTATTCTTTGGCGAGCGATTCTCCCTGATGAAGTTTCGCCTTGCGGCAAACTCGTACTCTGAAAAGATGCTCCGTAGTTTAGCGATGTACGGGTCGAACGAGAAAAAAGTCGTCCATACCTCATCGTTAGCGTGAAGGGCTTGATTGGCAGAGAAATCAACTTTCTCTGATGAGATGCTCCTAAGTCGAGCAATACAAGTTTGTAATGAATAGTAGGCCTTTCTTTTGTAGAAGGTCTCGTCCTCTGGGGCTAAAGCGTTGAGCTTAGCCGTTGATAATTCTGTATAAAGCATTTTTTACCTCCAGGAGTCCTAATCGGAACACCTAACAGAATTATAAAATTATAGAAGTCTTTCTTATAGAAATCTCCTTAACGGTAACTTTCTTTGCCAGACCGCTACTGGCACTTGAAGGGTAATACCATTTTACCCTGACTGATAGAAGAGGCTCCTCTTCTGATAAGCGATACACGATTTTTGCTGAAAGCTGTTTTTCACCGAAAAACTTATTGACCTTCAGTCGGTTTTTCTGTTATTCTAGTTATGTCATTTTTCATACCTCCTCTTTGAGTGAGGGTGTCCCCACCGTGTTGGTTTGGCTCATAAAAGAGCCATTAATTCTGAAATAATTATACTGTTTCCATTCCAAGATGTCAACAGTTTTTTTTCAAGATTTTTTCTTTTTCCCCTATTTCTCCGCCACTTTCAATTCGCTTTCCAGTGCCAGGGCCGCAAGGCGTGACGCGTAGCTTTCCGTTGCTTCCGATGATTTTTCGCCCAGCTCCGACTCAAAGACAAGATTCTTGCTCTCTTTGGCCTCGGCTCGCTTTTGCGCAAGATTTTTCGCGGCGACAAGAATATCGCTCGCCTCGCCCGCGCGCACATGGAGTGCCTGCGCCACCTCCGATTCCTGGGCGGCGGCAAGGTTTTCCAGCGTCATGAAAGTCTTCATGAGAATCTTCTCGCGCTTTTCGCCCACATGGGGAAGGGACGAGAAAACCGATACGGTGTTTTCCTTCGTGCGAAGCTCCTGGTTCCGGCTTGTGGCAAAGCGGTGCGTTTCGTCCCGGACTCGCTGGAGCAGGCGGAGCGCGTCGCTCCGTTTTGGAAGGCAGATTGGCTTGGATGCGTGCGGCCTCCAGATTTCCTCGTCGCGCTTGGCAAGACCTGCAATCGGGATTGAAAGACCCAGCGCGCGCAGAACACCGTCCACAGCGTTCACTTGGCCAATGCCGCCGTCAATCAGGAGAAGGTCAGGAAGTTCCTTTCCCTCGTTCATGAGCCGTGAGTAGCGTCGGCTCGTCGCCTCCCGCATGGACGCAAAATCGTCAATAACGCCGTTCGTTGTCTTTAGGCGGAACTCGCGGTAATTCTTCTTGTCCGGGTTTCCGTTGTAGAACGATATGAGCGAGGCGACGGGGAATTTTCCGCCGATGTGCGCAATGTCGAAGCCCTCTATGCGCACTGGAAGACGTGGCAGCGAGAGCAGCTCCTTCAGTTCCTCCAGCGCGGGAACATCGCCCCGTTCCCGCAGGCGGCGCGTGATGTCCTCCTTTGCGTTGTGCAGGCACATTTCCAGTGCGGCGCTGTGCCTGCGCTCCTCGGCTGACGGAGCGGCGTTGTCCCGCTTAATCGGCACAACGAGGGTGCTTGCGTCGAACGATTCTGCCAGCCACCGCCCCAGGAACTGGGAATTGTCCTGTGCGGACAAAAAGATTTTCGGCGGAATCTCCGCTTTTTCTGTGTAGTAGGACACGGCGAATTCTTCCAAAAGCTCGTTGTCCTCAGCAAGGCTCACCGTCCTGAAATTGTCCCTGGCGTTGAGCTTTCCGCCCCGTATGCGCAGCACGGTGAAGCTCACCAGCTCGCCCTCGCGGTAATGGGCAATGTAGTCGCGGTCCTCCGAGCCGAAATCCTCCACAATATTCTGGTTCTGCATGACGGTGAGAGCCTTCAATCCGTCGCGGATTCGGGCCGCCTTCTCAAAATTCAGCTCGGAGGCGGCTTTTTTCATTTCGGCGGTGATTTTTGCGAGAGTTTCTTCATCTTTTCCATTAAGGAGCGATTCAATTTCTCCGATGAATTCATTATAAGTCTGTTTGTCGATTTTATCACAGCACGGAGCCTTGCATCGCCCGATGTGATAATACATGCACGGAGCATCGCGCTTTTTGAACGTTCGGCAATGTCTTACGGGGAAAATCCTGTAGAGCGTGTCGATGAAAGTGTCGAGCGCATCTGCATCGGGAAACGGACCAAAATACACGGAACCGTCTTTTTTCACTAGGCGCGTTTTGTAGAATCGCGGGAAATCTTCTTTCGTAACTTTCAGCACGGGATAGGATTTTCCATCTTTGAGCTGAATGTTATATTTTGGTGAGTGCTGCTTGATGAGGTTGTTTTCAAGCAGGAACGCTTCATACTCATTGTTCGTCGTGATATATTCGATGGAGGCTGCGTTTTCGATGAGGAGCTGCGTTTTGATTTGCTTCTCGCCTGAGAAATATGAGCTGAGTCGATTTTTTAGATTTTTTGCTTTTCCGACGTAAATGATTTTTTCGACGGAATTGCGCCATAAATAAACACCGCTGGAGGAGGGGGCTTGCAGTGCGGTTTTGTGAAGAGATTCATAAGCTGGATTGTTTGAGTTGTTCATTATGAAAAAGATTTTAGCATTTTTAGTTATATTTGAAACGGTTTCTGCGTTTGCGGCGGAGAAAATTCTGACTATGGGCGGAAAAAACGGCTGGGGGTCAGTCCGCTCCCTTTCCGGCGTGACCACGGGAACGGGACGGTTCGGCTACGAGTCGCTCAAGCTCGTCACCAGCACCCAGAATTCCAGCGACGACACAGACCTTTTGATTACATTCGACGGCAAGGATTTTTATGATTCCACGGGGCGGTACAAAATCGTCAAGAATATGCTCTACCCCACAGGCGAGGCTGCCCGTGGAAAAGGCGCCGCAATCAGCCGGGGCGCGTCGGAAGGATTGCTGCTCAAAGGCGATTCAAGCTCCATGTTCGGCACAACCGGAAGCATCGGCTCGTTCACGATTGAGTTCTGGCTGTGCCCGTCCATTGCCGAGGGCGGCGAGAACGTGTTTGCATGGCGTTCATCCCTCAACACCGATGCCAATTCAAAATATCAGATGATAAACGCCTTCTTCTCGAACAATCGTCTTGAGTGGGTGTTCACGAACATTTTCAAGAACTACAAGGAGTCCGAGGTTGTGCTCACGGGAGCGACGAATGTTGTTCCAAAGAAATGGAGCCGGCACACGCTGTCATTCGACGAGGAGACGGGACTTTTGGAATATTGCGTTGACGGGCGCACGGAGGCTCTTTCGTTCATCACGGAAAGCGGCCACGAGGGCGGAAACGTGTGCTATCCCTACTTGGGCGTTCGTGCCGGAATCGAGATTTGTTCAAGCTATTCGGGAAAAATCGACAATTTCCGCATTGAGAAAAAATCCCACATAAAAGACGATGGCGATGTCATCACCACGGGAAACGAGACGTTCAAAATCGACGGCGGCACGTTTGTTTCCGAGCCGTTCCTTGTTTCTCCGTCGGCGAAGATTAACAAAATCGAGGCTATTGCGAACGTTCCGGCGCAGACCGAAATCCGCTACTATGTTCGCGCCGGGGACAACTGCTACGACTGGGTGCGCAATCCGCCTGCATGGAAAGAAGTTGTTCCAGGGAAAAAGATTGCCGGTGTTGAGGGCTTGTACTTTCAGGTCATGTGCGAGCTGCTTCCAGACGGCGGCGGTGTGAAAACCCCGAACCTCACACAGATTGACATCCACTACACTGAGCAGGACGACCCGCTTCCTCCGTTCACGGTTTATGCGGACGCTGGGGACGAGAGCGTGACAATCAGCTGGAGCAAGTCTGTTGACAACAACGCGGGCGGCTACTTTGTCTACTACGGAAACCGTCCGGGCGAATATTTGGGGCGCGTCGCGGTGGAAGGCTCTTCGCCTGTGCGCGTGGGAGACACCACATCGGTTACGCTGCACGGGCTTAAGAACGGCACTATCTACTACTTCGCGATTGCGGCGTATTCTAAGATTGACGACCGCATTCTTGGCACGCTTTCAAAGGAAGTGTACGCTCGCCCAAGCGCACGGTTGGCACGGTAACGGCAGATTGAACCTGTTCGGAAACTTTGGTTTCTGGGCAGGTTGTTTTTTTGCATGGGCGTTTTTGTTGTCAGTTCCATGACGGAATAAAAAAGGCTCGGGATTCTTTGAATCGCCAAGCCTTTTTTGCTATTTTGGTCTGAATGAGATTTTGGCGGAAACCGACGTTCGCAAACGCACGGTTTTCTGAATTGTTCTCTTATATTTCTTTTCTGATTCCAGCCTGTTTTACTTTTGAAGCACCGATGACCCAAGCAACGAGAGCCAATGTCCACCCAATGCAAGCCAAGTAGCTTCCAATGCTTGCGTATCCAACAACAGGAGCTACTTCAAGATATTTTGGAAGAGTGATTGTTGCAGCAAGTCCGAATCCGGCTCCGATGAACCATACAAGGATTTCACCGATGAGTGAGTGTGAAAGAAGGAACACGGCGATTCCGCTGAGAGCAGCAAGCCAGAAAACGACGATGAACGTTGCGTTGTACGCGAATCCAGGTTGGTTCAATGCAGCGGCTGCAGAAAGCACATTTGACGTGCCGCCTTTTACCCAATCAGGAAAGCTGAAAGACGGAAGCAAAAGGCCGATGAAAGCCAAAACCATTCCGACTGCGAACAATTTCTGATCGAGGGATTTTTTCTGTGGGTTTTCAATTAATGACATACATTACTCCTTTAGTAAGCACTAGTTTTATTCTATCAATTATACACCATTATTTTTGAAAGTCCATAGATTTTTTTATAACCACCAAATTCCGCTCCCGCTCTTCGCTGGAAATTGAGTTTTCGGTAAGGAACGGCACGGTGAGAGGAAGGATTTTGTATGAAATCTGTTGGGGAATGAGCGACATTTCCTCCGTGATTTTTTCTTTCTTCGCCTTGTACGCGGCAAGAAATCCGTCGTCCTTCAAAATCCTGAGAAGCACTTTTGTCATTTTTTTGTCCAACGGGCGGAACGCGCGGAAAACCGCCACATCGAACCGCTTTTGCTCCAGTCGTTCCGCTTGGTTTTCTTCTATTATGATGTTGCGCAAATCCAAAAGCTGCGAGGCGTGGCCCAAAAATCCGCACCGCTTTGTCATGCGCTCCACGAGGACAAACTGAAAATCTGGTAGCGCGCTTGCAAGCGGGATGCCTGGAAATCCGGAGCCTGAGCCGATGTCCGCGATGAGAAATCCGTTTTCTGCATTGGCTGTCCGGGAAGAAATCTCGGCGCATAGTGCTGGAAGGGCGGCGAGGGAGTCAAGAATGTGTCGCACCACGATTTCGTCATGGTCGTCGGTGTTGATGAGGTCGAATTTGGCATTGTACTCTTGGAGCGCACAAATGTAGGACTCCATTTTTTCTTCCAGCTCCAAAATTGGCAGTGTCTTTATGCCTGAAAAGGAATCTTTGCCAAAACCGATGGAAACAAGACCTTCGTGGAGGAAAGTTCTTGGTTTTGCGCAATCCGCCTGATTCGTCGGGGATGCGGCCGTCATCGCTCAATCCCCAAAAGAAGGTTCAGCTTGAAATCGTCTCCGTCCACCTTCATTGTGACAAAGTTGCCTGTCCTGTCAGCCGTTATGTCGTCCTGGGACGAAAGGGCTGAGAGCTTTGCGAGGAACGAGTTTGGATTTTCGTAGTCCTGGCTCACGTTGGCTGTTACTTTGTAGCGGGTGATTCCGTCCTCGTTGGAGAGCGTCTTGAACAGCAGGTAGAACGTTTCGGCGCGGATTGCGCCATCGGCGTAGTAGCTTCTGTCGCCCGTGAGCAGGAATGTTCCGTCCGATTCTTCCTTTGAGAAGTAGACGGTCTTTATCGTTTTGTTCATATCGTAATTGTTGATTGAAAACCTGAGGATTTTTGACTCGGCTTCGTTCTGGTTTGAGAAACTTGCCTTGAGCACGTCGGGGCTTCTGTCCTTTTCGTCAACACGGGATTTCAGCTCGTTCAGCTCGGAAAGAACCGATTCCAAATCCACCGCGCTTGCATTCTGGCTCTGGGAGCGGGAAAGACCCAAAAGCCCGGACAAGTTGCGGAAATAGCCGAGATTTCCCAGGGAAGAGATGTCGCTTGCCGTGAGCAAATCCTGCGCTGCGGACTGCACATCGGCGATTTTTTGCGTTGATGCGGAAGTCTTGCTGCTTGCGCTGTCCTGTGCGGAAACGCCGTTTATTTTTGCCGATGCGCTGGGCGTGACCCGTGGCGTTGTTTTTGCCGCGCTCGCTGTGGGGCGCGTTGGCGTTGCAGGGCGGCTGGGACTTGCCGGCCCGTAGAATTCCGAGCTTCCAGGGGCGTAGAATCCGCTCCCGATTGTTGGAACCGAAACTGTTGGCATTGAGACTGGGGCTTCAGCAACCACCACGAACAAAGACGGCGCAAGGGCCGCAAAAAGAACGAGAATTGATTTTTTCATATTTCCACCCACAGTGGATTATAAATGATATGCGACAATTCGGCTACGGTAAAGCGGCTCTGGCGGCGGAAATATGCGGGAGAAAAAAAAGTTGCAAAAAATGAAAGTCAGAATTTTACCCTGCTTTTAAGGGATTGCACCTTGCTGGCGCATGGTGGTTGAGTTTGCGTGCGCAAAATCGCGGTGGATTATGACTTTAGGCTTGAAGCGGCTTTTCGCCGCCGCGGATGACTGCGCGGATACGCTGGAAAAGGGGCGCGGTTTTCAGTTCGTTGTGCTCCCACGCGCTTGTCATGCGGGAGAACACGCATAGTGTTTGCCCAAGAATCGTGTGGGGCGGGAAGCGCACCGACGCTGCGCACTGTGACAACGCCGTGGCTGCCGACAGCTTGAGGGATTTTGAGAGCGCGGTTGCGACGGCGGCATCGGTGACGGAGAGCTTCCACAGATGGAAGAGGACTTTTCCGCCTGGGACAAAAATGTGGGAAAGGAACACGAAGAGCCACAAAAACAAGTGGGGAATTGCAAAAATCCGTCTGCCGGACACTTTTTGCAGAACGAGAGAAAAAATCAGTGCGGCGCACAGGAAAATCTGGTTGTTCGCCATGAAGATTGTGGCGGAGAACAGGACGAGAAGGACGATTTTGAGAACGGAACGTCCCCGGCTCGCATCCGATGATGGGGCGGGGGGCAGGTGAGAAATCGGGTTGGAAGAAAGACCCGCCTGAATGTCTGGGGCGCATTTTTCGCAAACGAATGCGGTTACGATTCCTGAAAAAATTGAAAAAATCAGCATGGGGGCAAGGAGCTTCATTGTGCCGCTTCCCAAGTACAAGCTGCACAAAAAAATCTGCACCAACGAGCTTGCTGCCGAGCCCAGCATGGAAATCCCGTAGCGCGAGATGATTTTTGGTGAAATCGATTTTGCGATGGCGAACATTGCCACGCCTGAAACTACGGATTGGGAAATGGAAACGAGGAAGAACGGCGAAAAAAGCGTTCCCGCCATGACGGACGCGGCGGCTGATTTTATGAGGCACAGTGCTAAGAATGACTTGAAGTCCATTCCGAGGGCGAACAAGATGACTGCGTTCGCAAGCCCCAGCCTGAAAAACGGCGTGAACCTTGGCAAAAGCAGTTCCGCGTAGGAAAAAAGCAGGGCGAGTGCGCTCAAATACGCTATGTTATTGCGCGATTGCATCAAAATCCTCGTCGCCGTGGGCGGATGAAATGCGCTGGATGATGACATTGTTCGGCAGGCACACGAGCGTGTCCGAAAAGCCGAGGGCAATGCACGTTTTGTTTGGGCAGGGCGAGCTGATGATTCGAACTCGTCCGTCCTTGATTTCAAATTGCGTTGTGCCAAGCGCACCTTTCACGCTGAAAACTCCGTCTTCCGCCGCGCTGAACTCATATTCTGTGCCATTTGCGGTGACGCGTACAATGTCACCGCGCAGGGAAAATGTGCCTTTGAGCAGGAAGAGCGCAAGGGCAAGAACCAAAACGAAGATGAAAACGTCTGCCGGTTTTGGCGCGGGGCGAAGGAAGGGCTTTTTCATTTTTGCGCCGCTACGACAGGCGGATTCGGGCGGCTTTTGCGTGGCCAGCAAGCCCTTCCGCGTCGCCCAGGAAGCCTGCTGCACGCGCGCTTTGTTCCGCGCCTTTTGAGCCTGGAACTGTTCTGAGCGTCGTCACGGTCTTGAGGAAGACGCGCACGCTCAGTCCGCCGGTGAACCGTGCGCTTCCCGATGTGGGCAGCGTGTGGTTCAGTCCTGCGGCATAGTCGCCGAACACTTCCGCGCTCATGTGACCGATGAATAGCGAGCCGTAGTTCTGGCACATGGACGCGATGGCATCCCGCCGCGGGCCTTCTTCCATTGCAAGCTCCAAGTGTTCCGGGGCTTTGCGGTTGGCGGCCTCGGCAGCCTGCTCAAGGGAGTCGCAGATGATGATTCTTCCGCAGTTCTTTATGCTTTGCTCTGCCGTGGTTCGGGTTTCCAAGACGGCAAGTTGTTTTTCTATTTCTTCCGCCACGGCGGCTGCAAGCTGGGGCGAGTCCGTTGCCATGACAGGCTGTGCCACAATGTCGTGCTCCGCCTGGGCGAGCAGGTCTGCCGCAACCCAAGCTGGATTTGCGCTTTTGTCCGCGATGATGAACACTTCCGTGGGGCCAGCAACCATGTCGATTCCGACCGTGCCGTAGACGAGCTTTTTTGCTTCTGCCACGAATTTGTTTCCAGGTCCCACGATGACATCAACGCGGGGGATGGACTGGGTGCCGAACGCCATTGCGCCTATTGCTTGGCTCCCGCCGCAGGCGAACACTCGGTTCACGCCGCAGATGTAGGCCGCCGCCATGATGTTCTCATCGGCATAAGGTTTGCCACCGGTGAAGGGCTTTCCGGGCGCACCCAGCCCCTGGGACTCGGCCGCCGCCTTGTCGCTTGGGTGAACGCGCGGCGGCGTGCAGAGAATGACTTCTTTTACTCCGGCTGCGACAGCGGGTGTTATGGTCATGACCACCGTTGAGACGAGGGGAAATCTGCCGGCAGGAACATATGCGCCTGCACGTTCCACCGGAATGTTTTTCTGGCCTGTGAACATGCCTTCCACAAGCTCTATTTCAAAATCGTCAAAACTTTCGCGCTGTTTTTTTGCGAACTGGAGCGCAAGTTTGTGGCTGTAGCAGATTGATTCGTACAAATCCGGGTTCTCGCGCTTCATTTTTTCTGCTGCCCTTTCCAGTTCCTCGGCTGGAATCTCAAGGGAGCTGGGGGATGAAACATCGAATTTCTTCCCGTAATCGAAAAGAGCATTGTCCCCCCGGTTTTTCACATCTACCAGCACGTCTTTTACGATATCGATTGAAGCACCGAAATCGCGCCCGTCAAAAAAATCGCTTTCAATATCTTTGTAATTCTGAATTGCAATCATATGTTCGCCCTAAATCCTGTTCATTGAAGAAAACACTTTTTCTGACATGATGTTAATCTCAACTCCCATTTTTTGGCTTGATTCGCGCAAAATGGTGCGCAGCTCATCGATTGTGATGTCCGCATTGTCGAGACTCACCATCATCATCATCACGAAATTCCCCGAAAGGATTGTCTGTGTGATGTCGGCGATATTTATTTTATGTGCGGCAAGGAGCGTGCTCACTTCCGCGATGATTCCAACTTTGTCGCTTCCGACAACAGTGATAATAGCATTCATGCAAGCATTCATGGCTTTCATTCTACTGATTTGCAGAAACGACTGCAACGAGCTTACACCTTGAACGTATTCACCACGTCGCCCAGGGATTCGATGCTCTGGGTGTTTTTGCGTGTCATGTCGTTCACGGTGTTGATGGAAGTGTTGATTGTCTCAATTCCGATGGACATTTCGTCCATGCTGGAAGTGATTTCCTCGGTGAGGCGCATGAGATTTTCCATTTTGACGTTCGCCGCGTTCGTGGCATCTTCCATGGCGGTGCTTGAGCCTTGTACGCTCGCCGTGATGTCCTGAATCTGCTTGATTGCTTCAAGAACCTGCTCGCCGCCTTCGGACTGCTCGTGCATTGCGTTCATAATCGTAAGCTCCTGCCGTGAAACAGTCTGTGTAAGCTCGTAAATCTCGTTGAATTTTGACTGGAGGTTTGTGGCGGAGTTGCTCACGTCCTTTATGCTCTCAAGCACGTTCTTGAGGTTCGTGGTGATTGTCTTGCCCTGCTTGCTTGAGTCCTCGGCAAGTTTCCTGATTTCGTCCGCTACCACGGAGAATCCTTTGCCCGTCTCGCCGGCATGGGCAGCTTCGATTGCCGCATTCATTGCAAGCAAGTTTGTCTGGCTCGCAATCGACTGTACGACCTTGCTCGCCTCAAGAAGCGTCTTTGACTGAACTTCGATTTTCTTTGTTGCGTCCACCGACGTGTTGATGCTCAACCGGCCGGCTTCCGATGAATTTTCCAGCGACTTGATTGTGTCGCCGTTTTTTTCGAGAATGCCCGTGACGGAACGGATGTTTGCAACCATTTCTTCGATTGCGGATGACGACTGAACAACGCTTGAACTCTGGCTCTGGATGTTTCCGACAAGCTCGTTCACGCTCTTGTTGATTGAATTGAGCGCGGCCTGTGCCTCGTGCACGGTTCGCCCCTGCTGCTGCACCTGCCTGTTCACCGAGTCGATGTTTGCAGTGATTTCGTTTGCGCTTGCGGCAGTGTCGTTCATGTTGTCGGCGAGGAGTGCGCCCTGCGTGCCGAGGCTTTCGGCGACTTCCTTAACGTGCTTGATTGAGTTCTGAATCTTTTCGATGGTGAGATTGAAGAATTTGTACATTTTTCCAAGCTCATTGTCCGCCTTTACTTCCATGCGGACTGTCAAATCGCCGTCACCCTGGGCAATGTTCTGCATTGCGGCAACGCCCTTGTGCATTTCCCGCACAACGCCCTGAATGATGAAGAAAAGCAGGAAGAGAATGATGAGGGTCGTGAAAATGAATGTTGATAGCACGATGGCAAGAACTTGGCGCGACAATGCGTTGATTTCTTTTTCCCTGACGTTCAGCCCCACGAACCAAACCTGCTCGGCATCTTCCACCGTGAACGGCTGATAGTATTTGAGCGTGTCTGTTCCATTGACTATTGCGTGCGTACCGAAGGGGGCGCGGGATTTTTTGCTTGATGCGAACAATTGGGATGCGTCGCCGCTTTTGAATTCTGGGAGAATCTTGCCTTCGTTGCTTGTGTCTGCGTCAACGGCGACAAGTCCGGAATTTGAGATGAGGGAAAGATATCCGGTGTCGTACACCTTGACATCCCGCAATAGCGATTCAAGGGTTTCGAGGGACATATCCAGCCCGATGACACCGATGGCTTTTCCCGCTTTGTTGTGGATGGGGAAAGCGACACCGCACACCCACACTGTTTTTCCGCCTATTTCGTAGGGGTTTGGGTCGATGAGAACGCCAGTCTTGCTCCTGAGCGGGTCAACGTACCATGAGCCGTTTTCGTAGTCGGTGAGCGGCGTACATTCTATGAGGGAGCCGACTTTTGTCCAGTAGGGGATGAATCGGCCGGTTTTGTCGTGATTTGCGGTGTTGGCGTATTGGGAGTCGAGTCCGTCCAATGCGTTCGGCTCGTAGACAACCCATGTGTCAACGAATGTTTCGTTGTCGATGAGGGCCTGTTTCAAGACTGCGTTGACAAAAGTGCGGCGTTGTTCCACGGGAATTTCGTCAATTTGCTCGATGCTTGTGCGCAACGCCTCGCACGTTGCGTATTCATGGGCGATAATGGATTTTGTGCTTTCGGCATAAAATGAAGCCATTTCGTGCAGATAATTGCGCGAGATGGCATTGAATCCGCTTGATACACGCCGAAGAATTATGATTGAACAAAGGGTAAGCAATAAGACTAGTCCCAATCCGATGGTCAGAAGCAGTTGTGTTCGGATGCTTTTAAATCCGCTTTTTGTTCCATCTTTTTCTTTCATAAAGAAGCTCCTCAAGGTAAGTAAAAGTGTGATGATTTAAAATTATGTTAAGATTATAACACAAAAATCTGAAAAGGGGGGATAAAAGTAAAAACATCGAGCGGGACGAAGTGAAGTCGGGATGACAGACAGTTTGCAAGACTTGGGATAGAAAAAAAACTTGCGTGGAAGCTGATTTGGTCTTATTATTGAAAGATACTTAATTAGGTTCAGTTTCGAGGTTTTGCCAAAAATCCGAAATTGCCCGATAAAAATGGCGAATCGAAAAGGAGTGATAGTCATGGGAAAATTCGTAATCAGCAACGCCAAGAGCGGTGGCGTAAAGTTCAATTTGGTTGCCGGAAACGGTGAAATCATTGCAACATCGGAAGTGTACAACAGCAAGGCTTCTGCAAAGAAAGGCATCGCGAGCATCCAGAAAAATGCAGGCTCTGTGGTGGAAGACCAGACAAAAGAAGGATATACGGTGGAAAAGCACCCGAAATTCGAGCTTTATCAGGACAAAGCCGGTGACTTCCGATTCCGCCTCAAGGCTGCGAACGGAGAAATCATTGCGGCGAGCCAGGGCTACAGCTCAAAATCAGGCTGCCAGAACGGTATTGATTCCGTGAAACGCAACGCGCCCGACGCGGAAATCGTTGACGAGACAACATCTGAGTAGCCCGGCAAGGCTGTGGAAAATGTGGGAACAGGGCTGTGGCTCTGTTCCAAAAAATTGCTTCATAACATACGCTATATAAAAGAAAATTTTTGACAAATCTCCATTTTAAAAGCATAATGGTAAAGATATTTAAACTGATTGTTGCACATGAGGGGATTTGCGATGAGTGAAAAAGTACTGAAGCCAAAAAAAGAAAAAATCAAAAAGGTAAAGCAGCCAAAACACCCAAAAGAGCAAAAAGCCCCCAAAGAGCACAAAGTAAAATACAAGCGCGCCAAAGTGGGCAAGTCGCTGTCATTCAAACTTGAAGCGGCTGTGGCAATTCTGCTCGCATTCTTTTTTACGATTCTTGTCATTACGCTGAATTTTTCAATCAGCTCCGACAGCATAAAATCATACTCGGAATTAAGCTCCAGCATCATAAAGCGAAGCTCCGACGCAATCGCGTACTGGTTCCAGAGCTACTTCAAGGATTTGCGCGTCTACACAAAGAACGCAATCTTCTTGGACGGCGATGTTGAGAAAATCCGCCAGTTTGTCATGGACAACCCGCGCCTCAAGGGAATCGACTTCAATTATGTGGGCATAAGCGGGCTTGACGGCGTGCTGTACAAATCCGACGGCTCCACTGCCAGCGTCATGGGCGAGGATTATTTCTCGGAGGTGACGAACAAGGGCGTCTCGGAATATGTCTCAAACCCCAAGGAGGTGGACGGTTCTGCGGTGTTCTACGTTGCCGTGCCTGCCATCGATGCGCGCGGTGTCATGTTCGGTGTTTTTGTGGGGGCGGTTCCCCTTTCAATCATCCAGAACGAAATCAACAAGACTGTGCGGGGAATCAACGGCTACGCATTTTCCATAGACTCCGAGGGAAAGACGATTTTGCATCCCAACGAGAGCTTTATAATGAAGAATCTGTACCGAATGCCTGAGAAGGAGTCGGGGCTTATCGGCTACCAGAGCATTGTCAAGGAAATGCTTTTGGAGCATGACGGCATGGCAACCATATACAAGCCAGCCGAGAAAGAGACCGAGTATGTGTTCTACAGCCCCATTGAGGGAACAAAGTGGTCGCTTGCGCTTGCAATCTCAAAGGACGTGGTGTGCGCTTCGGCGCGGAAAAGCGGCTGGACGATTGCGCTTTGCAGCATTGCAATCATGATTCTTCTGCTTATTTTCATTGGAATCTACATGAACATTCTCCTCAGACCGCTGTTGAAGCTCAAAGTTTCCATTGACGACATCGCTTCCGGGGATGCGGATTTGCGCAAAAAAATCGACATCAAGTCCAAGGACGAGATTGGAAGCGTTGTCGGCGGATTCAACCGTTTTATCGAGAACCTGCGGGAAATCATCAGCGAAATCAAGGAGTCAAAGGGCATCCTTGAGCGCGTTGACCGCGAGATGCAGGAGACGACCGGGGAGACCGGAAAATCAATCGAGCAGATTTCTTCCAATATCGAGATGGTGTCGGCTCAGATTGAGGCCCAGAGCGAGAGCGTGAACCAAACTGTGTCCGCCGTTACGGAGATTGCGAAAAACATCGAGAATCTTGACCGGCTCATAGAAAATCAGGCGAACGGCGTGAACGAGGCCAGCGCGGCAATCGAGCAAATGCTTGGGAACATCAATTCGGTCTCAAAGAGCACTGAGCACATGGCGGACTCGTTCTCAATGCTTGAGCGTTACACCCGCACTGGAATCGAGAAGCAGAACGTGGTGAACCAGCAGATTGCGCTCATTGAGGAGCAGAGCCTTATCCTGATGAACGCCAACCGCACAATCTCAAAGATTGCAAAGGAAACGAACCTTCTTGCCATGAATGCGGCGATTGAGGCCGCCCATGCGGGAGATGCGGGGCAGGGATTCAGCGTGGTTGCCGACGAGATTCAGGCGTTGTCGGAGAACTCGTCCGTGCAGTCCCAGTCCATCGGTGCGGAAATCCAAAAAATCCAGAATTCCATTGCGACTGTGGTTGAGTCCAGCGAAGAGGCGAAAAAGGCGTTCAACGACGTGGGCGACAACATCCAGCAGACTGATTATCTCGTCAAGCAGATTAAGCTTGCAATGGAGGAAAGCACCCGTGGTAGCAAACAGATTACCGACACGCTTTCTATGATGAAGGAAAGCTCTTCCGAGGTAAAAACTTCGTCCTCGGAGATGTCGGCGGGCAACAAGGCGATTTTGGGCGAGGTCAAGAACCTGCAGGAAGCTACCGGCATGATAAAGGAGAGCATCCAGAACATGACGGACGATGCGCGCCAAATCGATGCGAACGGAATAACGTTGTCAAAGATTTCAAGCACGATGCAGGATTCCATCGTCAAGATTGGAAACCAGATTGACTTGTTCAAGGTATGATTGAATCTGCTCGGAAAAAGAAAAATTCGGCAAAAAAAAGCCGCTTCGCTTTTGGCGTGGCGGCCTTTTTTGTCTGTAGTGCCTTTTTGGGATGCAAAAATCGGGCTATTCCAAATACTCCATGACGAACTGGTTTATGACGCTTTCGATGAGCTGCGGGTACATCTCAATCAACGCGTTCTGGTCGTACTTGAACTTGCGCACTGGGAGCGTCCCGAAATTCGGTGAGATGTAATCTTTCATGAGGACTTGGGTTCCTTTTTCGTTGTAGACAAAAATCGTCATCTTGACGCGGGGCATGACATCGCACTTCCATTTTGATTCGCGGTTGAACACTTTGTCGAATTTGAACGTGGCGCGGACAAGGCTTTTTACTCCAACTTCGTTCATGAGTGTGCGGGCCTTCTTGTTTGTCACTCCGCGGGCATTTTTGATGTAGCCTGTCGCCGAAATCTCATAGTCCATTGCGATGAGCGGGTTCTTGACGATTGAATTGTATGATTCGCTCTCAAGAACATCTTCCTGTGGCGCAACTTTTATTGAGGCGATTGTCTCCAATGCGTAGCGCAGGTAATCTTCGCAGTAGTCAACCCTGTCCTGTCCTGTGAGAACCTCTGGGTCGTCTTTATAGAAGAGTTTGTCCATTGCCATTGCGAGAAGACCTGTATCTTCGTTTTCTTCGTCATTGTCGTTCGCGGTTTGAACATCGTACTGCTCCGAAATGTTCTGGTTTCCCACCACGCCGATTATTGCCGTGGAGCCGAATCCAGACAAAGACCATTTTTTTGCTGCATTTGCCGAAAAAGTGAGCGTGGCGCACATGAAGCCTGCCAAAAGTAACTTGTTGATTTTCATTATTCCCCCATTGTAATGAAATGTGTATTAATTGCCAAATATTTTTTGAATATATGCTATTATAAAAATCTATGGAAAATGAAGTTACAGTAAAAAATGTTCTTGCTTCCTCTCGGAAAATCGTCATAAAAATCGGCTCAAACACGCTTGCAAAAGCCGACGGAACGCAGAACACGGAGTTTATGCACAATTTTGCGCGCCAGTGCAAGAATCTCATAGATTGCGGAAAGCAGATTGTGGTCGTCTCTTCCGGGGCGCAGGTTTCTGGTGTTTCCACGCTCAAGGAGTGGGCCAGGAAAAAGGACGTGCATTTTAGGCAGGCATTGTGCGCAATCGGGCAGGTGGAGCTGATGGCGCAGTGGCGCAAGGCGTTCAACGAGTTCGGCTTGCACATCGGGCAGCTTTTGTTCACAAAGGAGGATTTTGAGAATACGCACCGCTCGCTAAACTTGCGGAACACGCTCTTCACTCTTGCTGACGAAGGAGCTGTCCCAATCATCAACGAGAACGATTCTGTGGCGACGGACGAGTTCGCAATCGGGGACAACGACAACCTTTCGGCGCTCACGGCGATTTTGTGGAGCGCGGATTTGCTCATTTTGTTCAGCGACATAGACGGAATCTACACTGACAACCCAAAGTCCAATCCCGCAGCCAAGTTTGTGGCCACGGTGAGCGACATTTCGGAGCTTCGGAAAACGATAAAAATCGGCGGCACCAACGCATTCGGCACGGGCGGAATCGAGACGAAAATTCAGGCCGCAGAGAAAACGACGGTCTACGGCATACCGCTTCTGCTCGCCAATGGCGGCACGGAGAACATTCTTGACCGGCTGAACGACGGTTCGGCAACAGGAACACTCTTTTTGGCTCAATAAATTTTACTTTTTGAAATAGTGTGCTACAATTATAATTTGTAGACGCTTTTGTTAGGAGATTTTTTGTTTATGGTAGATGATAAAGATTTGGACCCGACGCTTGCCGATTTTCTTTCAGAGTCATCGGACGATGATACAGAGGAATTTTCTTTTGACGATTTCACTGATGATATTGATGCAGGTTCTGCCGATGATTTTGATGAGCCGCGCCCGCACACTTCTGCAAAGAACCCAGCAGTCGCAAAGGCGGCGAATGCAGAGCCATACAAAGTTGACATCACGCGTGAGCAGATTTTGCCGGTGGAGCGGTTTGGTGACGAAACCTCAAACGGTTATTTTGACGAACCAGGGTACTACAAGACGGCCCTTGCCGGCGAGGGGGACATTTCCAAGCGTGTCCATCAGCTGCTTTCAAAATATTTGACGTGCCAAGACCAAAAGGAGCGCGTGGGCTACCGCCAGTCAATCATTCCGTCATGGTGGGGCATGATGAAGTCCGCATGTCAGAAAGTAGCGGACAGGGACCTTCCCATGCCAAAAAAGATGATGATTCGCTTTGGCGTGGTGCTTCCGTCGCTGTTCACCCCCGAGCAGAAAGATTTGTTCTCAAAATCGATTTTGAACAACGAGACGGGCGAGCCTGTCTATTACCTTGACGAATGGCTCAAGGAAGTCGCGCTTGGCCATATCGTGCCGTCCACAACGGACGAGAAGGTGGTGCGCAAAGTCGTCACCGCCGGTTCTTCTGGAAACGAGGAGCAGGACAGGCTCATGCAGCTCAAGAACAAGAACGACGTAAAGCTCCAGACGTGCGAAAGCCAGGCGAACAAAGTCCAGGCGGAACGCGCCATGACCGAGACCGAGCTGAAAGGCCGCGTGGACGTGCTTTGCACCCACGAGCGCGTCATTGGGCTTGAATCATTTACGCAGGCATACACCGAAGGACAAAAGGCTCTGTTTGCGGAAATTTTTGAGAAACTCAGGACGCTCCAGAGAATCGACAAGGAGCTTTCAAAGAACCTTTCCGAGCTTGAGGAGGCACGGGAAGTCGGCATTTCCCTTGAGCAGAAGCTGTCTATGGGCGGCGACATGGGCGGAAACTCAAGCCGCGCCGTGTACGCGGGCAACATAAGCGGCGAATTCGATACAATCAGGCAGATGACAAAGATGACTTGTGGACGACGGGGAAACCCGTTCCCGGTGTTCACGAGGGAATTCTACCACTGTACGCCGAATCTGACTGGATTCCGGGAGCGCGTCATAAGCCTTTTGCGCTGGGTTGAGATGAACGACCGCTCCGCGTTCCGACGCAAAATCAAGGGCGGAAACTTTGCCCGAATCCTGCCGTTCGTCATTCTTGTTCCAAGCTATGGCGACTTTGGATTCTGCTGGCAGCCCTTCGAGCGTTTGAACCGTTCCATGAGCCGCGGGCGAATCGTCATCCCAATGTACCCGAGAAACTTGAAGGTCTCTTTGCTTATGGCTGTTGCGGATTACCGCTGGCAGTACGCAAAGGAGCGTTCAATCGACTGGACGGATCCGCAGGAAGGAATCACTGGCCAGTATTATCAGTATCTTGAGGCGCACAAAATCAAGGGCGACATCAAGTCGTTGTTCATGGCTGATTATGTCACTTGGATGACGAAGGAAATCGAGGGCACTCAGATTATGGAAAAAGAGCTTCGCGGTATTTTCTGGCGCGGTATTCCGTTCAGCCGTGAAAAGCGAGAGGAATTGAGCAAGCGGAGCATGAACTACTTGGATTTGTACAAGAAAGATGCAGTCCGATTCGACCCTGAGTTTACGAAAATGTCCCAGCAGGAGTTCAGGAACCACCTGCGCGAGGAATTGCCCTATGATATGCTCCAGTTCCCTGGTGTTCAGGAGCTTGTCAGCGAGACTGATTATTTCAAGGTTCGCAAGTAGGCTATAAATTGTACACAACGTCCTGTTGGACGCAAAAATTTCATTATATAAGGAAGTCACCATGGATTTCGTAAAAGATTTGAGAGCAAAGGCAAAGGCCGCCGGAAAAACAATCGTTCTCTGCGAAGGCGAGGACAAGCGCGTTGTTGAGGCGGCATCGCTCATTGTAAAAGAAGGAATCGCAAAAATCATCCTTCTTGGAAACAAGGCTGAAATCGAAAAATTCGGTTTTGATGTGTCGGGCGTGAACATTGTTGATCCAAAAACTGATGCGAATGCGGACAAGTATGCGGAAATTTTGTACAAAGCGCGTGAGGGAAAGCTCAACAAGAAGACTGGTCTTCCTGAATATGCGGATGTTGCTGCTGCAAAAGCATCTGCGCTCAAGGATTACACCATGTACGGCGCACTCATCTTGAAGGCTGGGGACGCTGACGGATTTGTTTCCGGCGCATGCCACTCAACGGCAAACACGCTCCGTCCGGGATTGCAGGTTATCAAGACTGCTCCTGGTGTCAGCACAGTTTCTTCTTGCTTCATCATGGTCGCCCCCGAGGGCGGGAACAAATATCTTCCTGAGGGAATCGCTGTATTCGGCGACTGCGCAATCAACATCAACCCGGATGAGAACCAGCTTGCGGACATAGCGATTGCATCTGCCGACACTGCAAAGAAAATCGGCGGAATTGAGCCGAGAATCGCAATGCTTTCATTCTCTACAAAAGGCTCTGGTGCTGACCCAAAAGACGGAAACTCGGTTGAGAAAGTTCAGCACGCAACTGTCAAGGCGAAGGAGAAGGCTCCGAACCTTGTGTTGGACGGCGAGTTCCAGTTCGACGCTGCAATCGCTCCGGAAGTGGGTGAAATCAAGGCTCCTGGAAATCCTGTTGCCGGACACGCCAACACGTTCATCTTCCCGAACATCAATGCGGGAAACATCGGCTATAAGATTGCGGCCCGCATGGGCGGCTGGAAGGCAATCGGCCCGATTTGCCAGGGATTCGCAAAACCGCTCAACGACTTGAGCCGTGGCTGTACAGTCGCGGAAATCGTTGACACTGTTGCTGTAACGGCATTGCAGGCATAATAGACCTATTAGGAAACTTGGCAGTTCGCGCTGCCGGTTTCCCAGCTGGGGTTTCGGGTTTTTCGGGCTGAAGCCTTGCAAAAGCTCAATTTTCGGGGAGGATTATGAGACCACTTGTTTGTCTTTGTTTGACGGGCAGCACGATTGCTGAGGATTTGGAAATTGCCGAAAAGTACAAGGCGTACATCGATGTTGTCGAGCTTCGTGCAGATTTTCTTGAAGAAAACGAGCGGCTCAATATCAGAACTTTTCCGTCGCTGGTAAAAATCCCGTGCATTTTGACTATTCGGCGCGTCATTGACGGCGGGCTGTACGACGGCGGCGAGGCTGCCAGAACCACGCTTTTTGCCCGTGCGCTCTCGTTCGTGAACCAGGATTCTGCGAAGAATTTTGCTTATGTGGACTTTGAGGAAGATTTCAATGTGCAGAGCCTTGTGGATGCGGCAATGGCATTCGGAATCAAAATTATCCGCTCTGTGCACGACATGAAAAATCCAATCAAGAATATAAGCGAGAGGATTGCAAAGCTCCGAAAGACCGGATATGAAATCCCGAAAATCGCGTTCATGCCGCACTCGCTCCAAGACGTGACCGATTTCTACGAGGAAGCGTCCAGACTCAATTCCAACAACCAGATTCTTTGCGCCATGGGAATGTTCGGTACATCGTCCAGGGTTCTTTCCGCAAAGTTCCATTCGTATCTCACTTACACGTCCCCCGAGGATTTGGGCGGAAGTCTTGCGGCTATTGGACACATGGATCCGAAGATGCTCAACGATTTGTATCATTTCCAAATGCTGGACAAGGACACCTGTTTGTTCGGCATTACGGGCTACCCGCTCAAAGTCACGTCAAGCCCGCTTCTCCACAACAAGCGTTATGCCGAGGAGAGCATGAATGCGGTGTATATTCCGTTCCGCGCCGAAGCTGTGGCCGATGCGTTCCGATTCGCAAAAATCTTGGACGTGAAAGGTTTCAGCGTGACGATTCCCCACAAAGAGGGCATAATCGACTTTTTGACCAAGACGGACAAGAAAGTGCGGGAGATTGGCGCGTGCAACACCGTTGTGCACGACGGCGACGAATGGATTGGCTACAATACGGACTGCACTGGCTTTGAGCGCGCGCTTCTTGAGTTCACCGGGCTTGACAACCTTAAAGGAAAACGTGTCGCCATCATTGGGGCTGGGGGCGCGGCAAAGGCAATCGCCTACTCGGTCAAAACGCTGGGGGCAAAAGGCTGCATTTTCAACAGGACTGCCCTTCGTGCGCGTAAGCTCGCCGAGCAATACGATTTTGAGTACGGCGGGCTTGATACCGAGGCAATCCCCAAACTCAAGAAATATTCGGATATCATCATCCAAACAACGTCCAAGGGCATGGGCTCTGTTTCCGCGCCCGACGAGACGAACGACCCGATTTGGTTCTACGACTTCACCGGAAAGGAAATGGTCTATGACATTGTGTATGAGCCTGAAATCACGCCGATTATGGCGCGTGCCAGCGTTGCGGGGTGCAAGGTGCACAACGGATTTTCTATGCTCAAGTATCAGGGTGAAGAACAGTTCCGCCTTTTCAAGGAAGTGTACGACAAGACGATAGGGGAAATGGCGTAACGGGCGTGGAACTCTTCAAAAACTTTCATTTTCGCCGTTTCCCGTTGTTGCAAAAACAGACATTCACGCCGATAATGTAAAAGTGAATTTGGAGAAAACTCAAAGTCCTATTGTCTTGGGGCTTTCTCTAAATAAAAATTGATGAGGTTTCAATGTACAAGACTCGAAGAAGAACGGCTTTTGTCGTGATAAATCTGATTGCAGCTGCCGTGTTCATTGCGGTGGCTGTCGCTCTCGCTCCGCAGACAAAACTCAATGATTTCAGAAGCTATTCGAATGCGTTTCCTGTGACGGTAACTGCCATTCTTTTCGGAATCCTGCTTTTCGCCAGCGTGACGATTTTCAACAATTTCCGCGCAAAGGCCGAATCAAAAGCGTTGAGAACCGGCGCAACGTTCTACCTCACAAAGTTCATCGACAAACTTCGTTTCTGCTACTCGCTGGACGAATTCTATGTTGCCATTTCGGAGATTCTTGAGAAAGAGGCCGACTGCGCCGTATTCTACATCGAGCGGGCGGCGAATTACACCTACTACAACAGCCCCAGCAAAATCTCGCAGGAAAATGGAATCATGGAAAAGCTCCTGTCCAACTACCGTTATGAGTGGCCGGACGGAATTTATTTCTTTGACGATGAATGTAGCCTTGTCTCAAATTCACGCAAGGCTCGCGGATTTTTCATGGCATCCAACGGCGAACATTTTTATCTTTTGTGCCGATATGTTTACCTCTTTGACGACGAGATTTATTCTCGCCTGTACGAAGAGTTTGTGCGATTCCAAAGCCGTGCCAGAACGATTGAGTCTCTTTCCGAGATTTCGGAGCTTTCCCGCGAATGGGAGCAGCTCGCCATCACCCAGCGTTCGTTCTTGCCGCCAAAAATGCCTGAAATCAAGAAAGTCAAGCTGGCGGCTTATTTCAGGCCGCTCATCAACGTGTCGGGCGACTATTATTCTGTCCTTCCGATTGATGAAAACAAAACGTTCATCATGCTTGGCGACGTTTCGGGAAAGGGAATGGCGGCGGCTCTCGTCATGGGGCTTGTTATGAACACGGTCAAAATCCGCGACGACAAGGAAGACTTGCCGGGCATGATTTATGCCATCGATGCGGCAATCAAGAGTATGCACTTGCAGGACAAGTACACGGTTTTGTTCATGGGTGTAATCGACACGGAAAAAATGAAAATCACCTACATAAACGCGTCCATGTCGGATCCGCTTATCGTGACGCGCTCCCCGGATGGCTACCGAATCAAGAATCTTACCTCCAACTGTTCTATTGTGGGAATCATTCCTATTGACGACGTGCAGGTTGCAGAGCAGAGGCTTTTTTCCGGCGACTTGATTTTCATGTCGTCGGACGGTGTTTCCGAGGTTATGAACAAGGACAAGGTGGAGTTGGGAGATACTGAGCTGTATACGGACACAATCAAGGCGAGCGCGGCAAAAGACCCCCAGGGATTCATTGACGACATTGCGAATTTGGTTTTGAGCTACAATGGGGACACGCGGCTTCATGACGATGTGACAATGCTTGTTGCGAAAGTTGGGGGAAAATAATGGTTTATGCGATAATCAATATCGGGCTTGCTCTTTTTTTAATCTGGCTTTCATATTATGTTGACGAAAAAACGAACATGGTTGGCAATCCCCTTGTGTCTATGACGACGATTCTTGCCGTGTGTACGGGCGCAATGGGTCTTGCCGTCATGGGAACTGGCTCCGCGCCTGAACGGTTCGTGCTTGTCATGGCGCAGGTGTCGTATTTTACCCTCGGCTTTTATTTGATTCAGTTCTGTATGTATTGCATGGCGTACCCCGAAATCCAGTGGAAAACGCCATTGAAAGTGACAATGTGGGTTCTTGTGGCTGTGTGCTTGTGGATTGTTTTCATTCAGTTCACGGCAATCAACATCACAAAGTTCCTGGGATTGCGAATCGATGCAAAATCGATTTTTACAGGACGGCTCACAAACTATTTCCCATACAGCTGGGCGGAGGGGTATTCGTTCCTTTTCATCTATGTGCTTCCAGGACTTTCCGTTCTCATCATGCTCATGCGTTCCGAGGACAGGACTAGCAGGCTTGACCACCAAAAATCGATTTTGAACGCCCTCGCTCTCGTTGTATTTTGGTGCGCCTATGCCCTCATCAGGAAGGCGAGTGGGCGTGTCCCGCTTTTCTCCACCCTCATGATGGCGGTTATGGTCATTGCCCACGGAATGTTGATAAAATCGGCACTCCAAAACTTCCTTTACGATGTTTACTCCCTCATCGGTATTTCCGTCACGTTCTTCTTGGCGTATCTTCTTCCCTCCGTGTTCATCGGATTCATGTTCGCGGTGTTCTGGAAGTACCACGAGAGCGACACGAGACGATTCTATTTTCTCATGCTCGTTGTCATTGCGATTGCTGCTGGTGCGTCGTACCAGGTCAGGAAATATCTTTCTCGCAAGAGCCGTTTCCGCACGAACCAGTACGAGGACGCGTTCGAGCAGGGGCTTTCCCAGCTTGAATACAGCGACGAGCCTTCCGAAATCGTGAAGAACATGAAGGGATTGTTCGAGAAGAACATTGGTATGTCCTTCGTGCGCATTTTGATTGACCACGGAAACGAGGAGATTGCGTCCATTTACGACGGCGAGGACGAGGAGCCGATTGTGTTCGACACTCGGAATATTTTGTTTGACTCGCTTTTGAACCAGAACAGCCGAATCGTGTTCAAGAGTTCCGCCGAAATGGGCTACCGCTTTCTGTCGGTCAAGAAGGAACTTTCCGAGTTCTTTGAAAAGACTGGCAGCGATGCGTTCATTTTGCTTACCGAAGGACGGCGCATAATCGGAATGATTCTGTTGGGAGAGAAAGCCGGCGGAAACATCTATTCCGACTACGATGAAACTGTGTTCACCAAGCTGTACTCATATTTCTTCGTGTTCGGCTATTACCTCAAGAACATCGGAAACCAGGAAATCGTCGGTACGGTGAACCGCGAGATTTCAATGTCGGGCCAGATTATCGACTCAATCCAGTGGAACATTGACCCAATCAAGAACAAGAAATTTGACGTGGGCAACATGATGATTCATGCCCACAACATTGGTGGAGAATTCATCGATTTGATTCGGTTGAGCGACGACAAGCACATATTCGTTTTGGGCGATTTGAGCGGTAAAGGTATTGCGGCGAGCATGAGCATGGTCATCACCAAGTCGATTATCCGCTCTTACTTGAACGAAACGAACGACTTCAAGCTGCTGGTGGAAAAGGTGAACGAGTTCGTGCGCTTCAATCTGCCAAAGGGAACGTTCTTTGAGGGCATGTTCGGTCTCATTGATTTTTCTGACAACACGGTGTACTACATCAACTGCGGTGTGCCCGCCTTGTTCTTGTACAACCGCGCATACAACAACGTCATGGAGATTCAGGGCGAGGGACACGTCTTGGGCTTCGTCAAGGACATTTCGCCGTACATCAAGGTCAAGAAGGTCAAGCTGAACCACGGCGACATTTTGCTCACCTGCACGGACGGTCTTGTGGACTCACGTTCCCTTCGTGGCGAGCAGTTTGGGAAAGACCGTGTGCAAAAGACGCTCACGGAAAATTCCATGCTCACTGGCGACAAGATTTCGGAAATCATCTATTCAAACCTTGTTGATTTTGTGTCCCGGGAGCTTGAGGACGACATCAGTATTTTCGTTCTCAAATGTGTAAAGTAGGAGAAATTCATGGAACAATTACAACTTGTTGAAAAAAACGGCTCAAATTATATGTTTTACGATATTTCCGGCAACTTGAACTCTTATACGTTGGGTGAGTTCCGCGAAAAGCTGTTTGACAGCATCCAGCACACGAACGTTGTCATCGATTTGTCAAAAATCGATTCGATTGATTCTGCAGGCGTGGGAATCATCATGGCGGGCTTTAACGACGGCGAGGACTCAAAGCACAAGCTCTTTCTCATGAACCCAAGTCCTGCTGCCCGCATTGCCATTGAGGAAACTGGTTTTTACGACGTGTTCCGCTTCATCCACTCAATAACGGAAGTCGAATAAGCCATGAGAGCCGCAACAATTTTTTTGTTCTCCCTTCTGCTTCTTTCCTGCAGCAAAAAAATCGAATATGTGACGTTCATTGCTCCGGACATTTCCGAGACGATGGGCGAAAAGGTCGAGGTGAGTGCGGAAGCCGCAAAATTCCAGGCGATTTATGATTCCATGTCTCCGCGCTTCAAGGCTTCGTTCCGCACAGGGAACATTCAGGATTTTCTCTCCGACTTGAATGATGTCCTTGCCTCCGACTCGGACGACCTGCTGCGCCTGTGCGACAAGACTCATTTTTTGCCCCAGGGGTATGCTCCCAAGGACTTGGTGCTTCTTTCAAACAACGACGCGTACATGGTGAGCCGCGGAAATCTGTATTTGCGCTCTCCGGCGGAAAAATCTTTGCGCGAGATGGGCGAGGCTGCTAGGAAATCTGGGCTTACATTGCTTGTCAGCTCCACATACCGAAGCTACGATTATCAGGTTGTGGTGTACAACCGCATCGTTGCCCAGGACGGGCAGGAGGAAGCCGACCGCGTGAGCGCGAAGCCCGGGACGAGCCAGCACCAGACTGGCGCTGTCATTGATTTTGGCTCAATCGATGAGTCATATGAAAAGACGAAGGCCGGCGCATGGCTTTTGGTGAATGCGTCTCGCTTTGGCTGGAGCCTGAGTTTTCCTCGGGACATGGAGGACGTGACGGGCTACAAGTACGAGTGCTGGCACTATCGCTATCTTGGAAAAAAGGCGTGCGCGTTCCAGGAAAAATGGTTCGGCGACGTGCAGCAGTTCATGCTGGAATTCATTGATGCGTGGAGGAACGCATAGCGCAGGAAAGCCGTCCCGACCCTTGACAGAATCGTATTATTGGACGAAACTTTTTCCATAGAGAAAAACGGAGGTTATATGAAAAAATCAGCAGCATCAAAAATAGTTTTGTCTGTCCTTGCTTTTTTGGCTCTTCTTTCTTCATGCGACTCTGGCGGCGGCGGTGGCGGAAGCTCGGGGGGGGGATTTCAACCGGCTCGGCTGATGTAAAAATCACCATTCCGAAATCAACTTCTTCCGACATCAACATTCTTGGTGATTTTCAGATTTCTGACACAGACAATTTCTACTACGAGATTTACTATTCAAAGCCCAACGGCTCTTCCGAAAGCGAGCACAAATATACAAATGCTGGCGCGGACGAGCCTGTCACTTTCAGCAACGAAAAATACGACACATACACTTTCAAACTCAAAATCTGGGTTGATAGACGCAAACAGACTGTGCTGGC
>JAFPYB010000210.1 GCA_017412405.1 Treponema sp.
CAGCTCCTCCACGCGTTCCGAACACTGCGTCCGCCTCGTTGAAAAGGAGGATTGGCATGAGGTCGTCGTTTTTCACCGCATTCTCGCACATCTTGTTGTAGTCGGTGAAGATTTTCTTGAGATTCTGCTCCGTCTCGCCGTACCACTTTGAGCGGACAGTCCCGATTTCCACATGGAACACGCTCCGCCCAGTCTTCTTTGCAATCTGGTACACAGTCTCGGTCTTTCCAGTTCCCGGCGCACCGTAGAACATGACGCACAATCCCACTGGCAGCTTTTTCTCCTTGAGCCGCGCCTGGAGGTTTTTGAGGCTCTCCTTCTCCATAGAATCGAACAGCCGCTTGATGTCGCCCTCGTTCTCCGGCATGTAGAACAACTCCTTCTGCTGGATATCCTCAGCCCGCTTCAAGTTCTTGTCGCCGCGTTTCTTCTGGTAGAGCTTCCCCTCCTCGCCCAACAGAAGCTCGAAAGCCCTGTCAGTGAGGGAAACCGTGGACTCCATGATTGTGGACTTGTTCTCAATCTGGATGAGGTTCAGCTTGAAAAGCGGATGCGTCTCGTTCATGATTGCTTCCGCCACAGCCTGTCTGTTCATGCTGTCGTCAGTGACGCGGTTCACAAGAATCATCACCTCCACTTCAGGCCGCATATAGTTTATCATGCCTGCCGCGATGTCGTAGAGCAGGACGCGATCCTGGATGAGCGGGACAAGCTCCTTCGCCCGCTTTACCCCCTCAAGGGTGGAGTGCATGAGTTCCTTCTTCTCCACGGCGTTGAACAGGACATCGATTCGCTCGTTGTTCTCCACTCTGGAGTCGCCCAGTCGCTCAAGCTGGCGTATGAAGCTGTTGAACGTGTAGCTCGCCTTCTTGTTCTTGGCCGGAATTTTCTCGTTGGCGACAATCGCATCGCACACATAGTTCGGAATCTTGAAGAAATTGCGCCCGAACGCCCCTTCCGGCGGCTCAGTCTCCTCAATGAACCCTTTTTCCAAAAGAACCGGAACAACGTCCTTGTACTTGAGCACTTCCAGCGGATTGCACCCAAAGCGGTCGGCAACGATGTACAGGTTCACCGGCCGCTCTGCATAATCGTAGAACAGCGTGAACAAAGAGACGAAAATGATTGTCTGGACTTCATCAAGCTCAAAAAAATTGCACAAGTACGAAAGCGATTTCCTGAAAGCCCTGTCCTCATCGGCATGGAACTCGTTTTTTTTGAGCGCATTGCCAACAATCGTCATATGCCTGATGACACCGAAAGATGTCGATAAAAATTTTTCCATAAATATCCTAGTTGAAATTCAGTCCGCCCGGCTTTTTCTGGAAATGGGAGAACTCCATAGAAAAGCTTGCCCGTCCCTGGGTGACGGAACGGAGATTCGTGGAGAACCCGAACATTTTCGCCATTGGAGCAGTGCAGTGCACGATTTCGCCAGACGACTTGGAATCCTGGCCGCTCACCTGCCCGCCGCGCTGTATGATTTGGCTTATCGCATCGCCGACAAACTCTGTGGGGCACAAGATGTCAACGTTCATGACAGGCTCCAAAAGCTCTGGCTGCGCCTTGCGCGTGGCCTCGTCGAACGCCTGCGCCGCACAAGCCGTGAACGCGAACGGTGTTCCAGTCATTTCGTTGTAGTCGATTTTTGTCACCGTCACCCCAATGTCCACGCAGGGGTAGCCGTACTGGATTCCTGCGGCGAACGCCCCCTCAAAGCCCGCGCGGATTGCATCGTATATTTCCTCGGGAATGGAATTGTCATGCACATCGCAGGAGTACGTGTTGCCAGCCCCCTGCTCGTTCGGCCTCACCGTCACCGTAAGGCCTGCGGTGTTGTCCTTTCCGGCAAGGTTCTTTTCCCAAACCGTGCTTTCAGAAAGCTCGGCCGTGATTGACTCCCTGTACGTCACCTGGGGCGCGCCCACATTCGCCTTCACGCCGAAGTCCTCCTTCATGCGCGTCACAAGCACGTCAAGGTGCAGCTCGCCCATGCCGGAGATGATGAGCTGCCCTGTCTCCGCGTCCTCGTGGCTGGTGAACGTGGGATCCTCGCGGCTCAGGACGGCAAGGGTGTCAACGAGCTTGTCCTTGTCAGAAAGCGTCTCAGGCTCAATGGCGATGGAGATTACAGGCTCGGGGAATTTCACGCTCTCCAAGAGAACGGGCATTCCCTCGCTTCCCAACGTGTCGCTGGTTTGGGAAATCTTTAGCCCGACGAACACGGCAATGTCGCCAGCAGTCACGCTGTCTATCGGCTCCATGGATTTTGCGTTCACGCGGAGGATTTTGTTTATGCGCTCCCTCTTCTTTTTTCCAACGTTGAGAATCTGGCTTCCCGCCGTGAATTTGCCCGAGTACACGCGCACGAAGGAAAGAGCGCCCATCTCGCGGTCCTGCTGAATCTTGAACACAAGTCCCAGCGGCATCTTCTTCTCGTCGCAGGGAACTTCCACCGGCTCCTCCTTGTCCTTCTTGACGTGAAGACCTTTTGCCGCAGGAACGTCCAGCGGGGACGGCAGGTAGGAAACAACCGCGTCGATAAGCGGCTGGACTCCCTGATTGTGCCTTGCCGAGCCCAAGACGAACGGAACGAAGCTCCTGTTTATCGTGCCCTTCCTGATGGCCGAAACGAGCATATCATTCGTAATCTCGCCGCCCTCAAGATATATTTCGGCCAGGGTGTCGTCGTTCGACGCAACATCGTCTATGAGCTTGTCCCGCCATTTCCGTGCTTCTTCAAGATGCTCCGCCGAAACGTCCGTCTCCTGGAATTTCTCGCCCTCGCTGTCCATGTCCCAGCGGATTTCCTTCATGCGGATGAGGTCTATGACACCCTCAAAATTCTCCCCCTGCCCGATGGGAATCTGTAGCGCAATTGTTGAGCAGCCGAATTTCTCCTTGATGTCGTTCAGGCAGTAGAAAAAATCCGCACCGATTCTGTCCATCTTGTTCACAAAGCAGATTCTTGGAACGGAAAACTCGTCGGCCTGCTTCCAAACCGTCTCGGTCTGCGGCTGCACGCCGTCCACGGCACAGATGACAGCCACCGCGCCGTCAAGGACACGAAGGCTCCGCTCCACCTCCGCAGTGAAATCGACGTGTCCCGGTGTATCGATGATGTTTATGGTGCAGTCCTTCCATTTTGTAGTGATTGCGGCGGAAGCAATCGTTATTCCACGCTCCTGCTCCTGCTTCATGAAGTCCATAGTCGCCTGGCCGTCATCAATCTCGCCGATTTTGTGGATTTTTCCAGTATAATAGAGGATTCTTTCTGTAGTCGTCGTCTTTCCCGCATCAATGTGCGCCATGATTCCGATATTGCGCATTTTTTTCAAATCAATTGCCATATTGTTTCTCCAAAGTGTCCCATAGACACAAAAAAAGGACTTCAAAGTTTGAAGTCCTCTGCACTGAGCCACGATGGACTCGAACCATCGACAGCCGCCTTAAAAGGGCGGTGCTCTACCACCTGAGCTAGTAGCCCATCCTTTCTTAACGAAAGTGATGATATTATGATTGCAATTCCAAAAAAAGTCAACTAGGAAAACATCGAATAATCCACAAAGCAGATTTTCCGGCATTCACCCAGCCAATACTAGTTCGTCTTTGCTTTTTCGGCCTTTTCAAGGTCGCGCATCAAGTCCACATCGATTTTTGCAGGCTCAACGCGCTTTGCGGCAGCCTCCTCGTCGGCCTTCGCCTTTGCCTCTGCCTCGGCAACCTCACGCTCCCTGGCCTCCTCAAGCTCCTTGAGAGCCTTGTCGCACGCAGCCTCCACATTGTCAACCGACGTGACCTCAAGGAACTTGCTCAGCTGGTTCCTGTTGAACAAAAGCGTGATTGTCGGGGTCTTCTGGTTCCGCTCCGGCTGGACGGGGTTCTTCTCGATTTCAGTCGCCTTGAGCCTTATGACAAAATAAGGCGCATTCTTGACGAACACATATCCCAACGTGGTCGGCGTCTCTTCGTTCGTCTCCTTCAAGAACTGCTTGCGGTAATACCGGCCGGTGGTCTTTCCGTACTTTGCAATCGTCTTGCTGCGCTTTGTGCTGAGCGTCTGCTTGTCAAAGGACTCCTCGTAATCGTCGAACGCCTCCTTGATTTCCATTAGGCTTTTTCTTGAGAACGACACGAACCGCCTGTCCTTGTCGAACCTGATTCCGCACTCCTTCAGCGTGGGATCGTAAAAAATCGCCATCTCCTCAAGCTCCGCGGCAGTCCCCAAGTAGTTGTACATGAACATGGACGACTCGGCAAGGTCGAACTTTTCCGTGAGCTTGAGCTTTTTTGTCGTATTGATTTTTTTCTGCGCGTCAGTCTTTGATTTTATCGTGCTCATCTTTGAGCTGAGATCTGTGGGCGCATAGACATCCGCCTTCTCCGCCTCCTTTTTTTTCGCCGAAATTTCACCCATCACAAGAAGCGAAACAAGAACAAGGCAAACTTTTTTACACGAATTCATAATTCCTCCAAAATGAATTGAGCCTGTTTCAAAATTCGTCTGATTTTTGAAACTGCCTCAATTATACCAAACTTTATTTTCTAGAAAAGTGCTTGTGCTCAAATAAAGCTCCGCGGAGGAAAAAAGTTACAGCGCATGTGCGGCGAGATTCAAAAACACGTTCCGAATGACAAAAGCGAACGGAAACCGTCGGAACATCATCGCCTTTCCCTACGCGCCAGGCATCGCGCTCACCACGCGGTTCTTGCCGTGCTTCTTGCCCCAGTAGAGTTTTGAATCCGCCTCGTCCATCAGCTCCTTTATGCTCGCTCCCGTGCGGTAGGGGGCGACGCCGATTGTGATTGTGACGGGGATTTTCACACCGTTGTAGTCCACCGCGTCCTTCGCAATGTCGGCTCTGATTCGCTCGGCTGCGGTAATTGCGCGTTCTTCGTCGGTGTTTAAGAGAACCAAAATCTCTTCGCCGCCCCATCGGAACACATAATCGTCCTTCTTTACGCCGCATGAAACGGTTTTCGCCACGAACTGCAACACCTCGTCGCCCGCGTCGTGCCCATGCGTGTCGTTCACTTTTTTGAAGTCGTCGATGTCCATCATCAAAAGGCAGAACGAGGCTTTGCCCGTGGAAGCCAAGCGGTGCGCCTCCTGCAAGTAGTTTCTCATGCTTTTTCGGTTCATCAAATGAGTGAGCGTGTCGTAGTTGGCGTATTTTTCAAGCTCTTCGATGAGGAACTTCCCGCCGAACGCCGTGATGACGCAGACGGAGAAATTCATCAGCGTGATTCCGATGAAGCGGTACGCCATGTTCGCCACAAAAAGGTCGTCGCGTGCGGGAAGGAGCGCGTCGCCCACGATGAGCCAGGAGATGAACATTGATGCGAGGATTCCTGCGGTTTCAAAAAGCACGAGACGAAAGTCGAAAAAAAACGCCAGCACTGACGTGAAAAGCACGGTGTACGCCCAGAAGTCCTGAAAAGGCCAGATGTAGCTGATTCCGTTCCACTGGACTATGAGGAGTGCCGCCATCGTGTATTTTGCCGCGCGGAGTTTTCGCGGAAGCACGATTCCGTCCTTTCCGAAGCCCGTTTTCATAAAATACAAGCCGATTGCAAAGTAGACGAGCGTGGAAGCGTCAAAAATCGGGAGCAGGCGCAGGTGGCGCACAGGGAACACGCCCAGCAAATAGAGCGTGGTCGCCGAACTGCTCGCGCACAGGCAGAAAAACG
Source organism: Treponema sp. (assembly GCA_017412405.1). GTDB lineage: Bacteria > Spirochaetota > Spirochaetia > Treponematales > Treponemataceae > Treponema_D. The sequence continues at coordinate 5,692 of JAFPYB010000210.1, forward strand.
GGATTATGAACACGATGATTTTGAACACGCGGTTTATGTATGCGTCCAACGCGGAAAGGTTGTTTTCGTCTTTTTCTCCCATACTGCGCTCCTATTTCTCGTTCACCAATTTTCCCGTCATGTGCTCAATCGACATCTCAAGGCAAAGCACGCGGCTCTTCGCGTTTTCCCATTCTTTTTCCACGGATTCGTCTGTTGGATGATACTTCCGCCCCAGTTTGCAGACCTTTTCGCGGGTCTTTTCGGGGTCTGTCACCCGACGCAACCGACCGAACACGACCACGCTCGTGATGTTGAGCGCCCAGTCGCCGTCCTTTTTAAATCCCGCGTCCATGACGCAGAACGACGCCTTGTCGCATTTTTCAATCGCGTCGAGTTTGTGCCCTTCCTTCGCGCCGTGGAAGTAGATTTTTCCGTCGCCTTCGTCGTAGAAAAAATCAAGCGGAACCGTGTACGGATAGCCGCCGTCACCCAGCACCGCAAGCACGCCGCGCCATTCGCGCTTCAAAATCTCGGCGCATTTTTCCGCGGAGACCTGCTGCCTGAACCGTCGCATCGGCCTGAACGAGAACATTTCATTTTCTTCCATAAAAGTATGCGTTATTCTCCATACGTCTCGGACGCGCCGCGCCCGAACGCATTATTATATCACCAATCAATTTTTTTTTGAACGGAAAAGCAACGCAAAAAAAGAAAGGGCTGTCATGCCGAATTCAGTTCGGCATCCACACCGTATAGAACGCACAGATTCCAAAGCAAGTTCGGAAAGGCACTGTGCACCAAACTTATTGGACAGACTTTCTTCTTCCACGGAACGAGCGCACGCCTATCCGCGCCTAAAGCGTCTGCGTCACGCTCTGAATCTCGCGCACCTTCGAGAGTGTCTTCCCTGAGTCCAGGGCCTCAATTGCCATCCCATAGCCTTCCTTGAGCGTGCGCACCTTTCCGCCCAAGTACAGTACCGCCGCAGTGTTCAGCCCCACGGCGTAGCGTATCGTGCGCCTGCCGCCGCCCTCAAGCACCTCCATCGCAAGCTTGGCGTTGTCCGCGCCGTTTCCGCCCAGAAGCTCGTCCTCGTCCGCGTCGGTGATGCCGAAATCGGCAGGATTGATGACATAGCGGCTCTCGCGCCCGTGCTCGTCAATCTGGTAGACGTGGGTGGGAGCGCACGGGGAAATCTCGTCGTAGCCGTCCTCCGAGTTCACCACCATGACGCGCTTTGCCCCCAGCGCCTTCGCCGCGTGCGCGTAGTCATCAAGCAAATCCGCCGAGTACACGCCCAGCACCTCGTACTCCGCGCCCGCCGGGTTCAGGAGCGGCCCCATGATGTTGAAGATTGTCTTGATTCCAAGAGCCTTTCTCACAGGACCTGCAAAACGCATTCCGGCGTGGTAGACCGTCGCCATGAGGAAGCCGAAGCCCGTCTTTTGGATGAGACGCGCAGTCTGCTCCGGGCTGGCCATAATTTTCACGCCCATGTTCTCAAAGAAGTCAGCAGCCCCGGACTTTGACGAGACGGCGCGGTTCCCGTGCTTCGCCATGGGCTGACCGCAGCTTGCCGCGCACAATGCGGAAAGCGACGATATGTTGAAGCTGCCCTTTCCGTCGCCGCCCGTCCCCACGATTTCGGCAAGTCCCGCGCCCTCAATCGGAATGGACTTCTTCTTGCGAAGGAGCGTTTTCGCGCAACCCGTCATCTCGCTCACAGAGACGCCCTTAGCCGCCATCGCCACGAGAATCGCCGCCATGACGCGCTCGTCCATAGTGCCGTCGGTCACGTTCTCCATGAACGCAGCCGCCTCATCCTCGGTCAAGTCCTTTTTCGCGATGAGGCGGTTCAAGTAGTCGGCATGGTTCAAGTTCTCCCGGCGGTAGTTCAGGAACGCGCGGAAAATGCTGTCGCCGTTCTCGCTTGCGATGGACTCTGGGTGGAACTGAACGCCCTCAATCGTCATCTCCTTGTGCCTGATTCCCATGATGTCGCCGTCCTTCGCCCGCGCCGTCACCTCAAAATCAGCAGGGAGCGTGGAAGCGTCTATGACAAGGGAGTGGTAGCGCGTGAAAGTGCCTGTCTTTCCGAGCATACGGAAAAGCCCGCGTCCGTCGGTCTTCATACCCTCCACGATTCCGTGCCGAATGTACTTTGCCCCCACGATTCTTGCCCCGAAGGCGGCTCCTATGGCCTGATGCCCAAGACAGATTCCGAGAATCGGGAGTTTTCCAGCAAAATATCGTATAGCCTCAATTGAGATTCCGGCATTCTCCGGCGTTCCAGGCCCCGGCCCCACGACGATGTGGGTGGGCTTTGCCGCCTCGATGTCGGAAACGGAGCATTCCTCCGAGCGGAACACCACCACAGTATCGCCAGAGACGCGCTCAAGGGACTGGACGATGTTGAACGAAAACGAATCCTTGTTGTCTATGAATGCAATCATTTCTTTCCTCCTTCAAGAACGGCCCGCAATGCGCCGAGTTTTTCGTTTGTCTCCTCCCACTCGCGGTCGGCATCGGAGTCGTAGACTATGCCTCCGCCCGCCTGTAGCGTCCAGACTGAATCCTGCTTGAGCGCACAGCGGATTGCGATGCAGAAATCAAGGTCGCCGTTGGACTGGATGTAACCGATTGCCCCGGCGTAGAAGCGGCGCTTCGTCTTTTCAAGCTGGCTCAGAATCTCGATTGCGCTGATTTTCGGCGCGCCGGACACCGTGCCTGCTGGGAACGCGGCGCGGAGAACCTGAATCGGCTTGAACCCGGCCTTCACCCTGCCCTGCACGTCAGAGACAATGTGCATGACGTGGCTGAAAAGCTCCACGTCCATGAACCGCTCCACGCTCACGCTGCCGTTCTCGCACACGCGTCCCAAATCGTTCCGCGCCAAATCCACCAGCATGAGGTGCTCAGCACGCTCCTTCTCGTTCCCCAGAAGCTCGTTTTTGAGCGCCTCGTCCTCGCCGTCGCTCTTTCCGCGGCGGCGCGTGCCGGCAATCGGGCGGATTGACGCGACTCCCTTCCGCACCCGCACGAGGCTTTCGGGACTTGAGCCAACGAGCTGGCGGTCGCCAAAATCGATATAGACAAGATAGGGGCTTGGGTTCACGCTGCGAAGCCGACGGTAAATCTCAAGGGCGGAGCTTGCGCACTCAAGCTGGAGCCTGCGCGACGGAACCGCCTGCAGCAGGTCGCCGGCCACAATCCGCTTCTTTATCGCCGCGACTTTCTCCTTGTACTCGCGCTCGCTCTGCTCAAGGTTCGTGATTGTGCGAACCTCAGCCACATCCTCGGGCGCGGAGAGATAGGAGAAGTCCATGTCGCCCAGGCGTTTCTTCAAGTCGGAGACGGCCTTCTCCAAGTCAATCTGGTGCTCGTTGTAGTTGAGGGCGAACACATGGAGCTTTTCGGTGAAATGGTCGAAGACGACGTAGATGTGACCCGCCACAAAGTCGCTCTCGGGGACGTGCAGCTCGTCCGTCTGAGGTGCGAGCGTGATGGTGTCGCACCGGGCGCAGAACTCGTAGGACAGGTAGCCCACACCGCTGGACGGCACAGGAATGACGTTGGGGCTTTCGCTCCCGTCCTCGTGGCGAACCAAGCTCAAATCGTTCTGTTCCGCAACATACAAAAGCGCGTCCAAAATGTCGGGCGTGTGCAGGACGCGGCTCCCGGGCGCAATCGTCTCTCCCGTGGTGTTCTTGGCGCGGTATGGAAGCCTGCGCCCGTCAATCAAGAACGCCACGCCCTCGTCGTCCTGCACGATGTGGAACGCAGGTTCCGTCATCAGTATGGAATACCTCTCCTTTCCCCGCGCAAAGCTCGCGCTCTCCAAGATAGCCGTCGCCCCGATTTTCCGGGCGAGGGAAAACGGCGTGTACCTGTCGCATGGAAGCGAAAAATAAATCGAATCGTCTCTTGCCATAACCCTTCCTCTCAAGTTTTTGTTTCTACAAATAGAAACATACATGATAAAAATGTTTCTGTCAACAGAAACACACGAAAAAATCATGTCGAAAAAAAAACACGACAGAATGTGCCGTGCCGACTTTGAAACATATGCTATGTTTTATTCTTATTTTTGACCTTATTCTGCAAGGATTCTTTTATCTTATTGACATCTTCATTTGTATTGTGGATTGAAAACTTTTCTTTACTTTTCATTTCCTCGATATAGTCATCAAAAACCTCTTGCGCTCCTTTTGTAAGACCTTCACCATCGTTTAGAATTGTTCCTGCTACAGTTCTTCAAATTCTTTTAGTTCGTCAGCCAGATTTTTGACGGACTCTCCTAATCCTGACGCAATTATTTCTGAAGGCTTTATCAAATATGATTCCATTCCATATTGCTCCAAAGCATACAGCATAGCATTCTTAGCGATTGAGGTTTTTCCTCCGCCTGCAATTCCATGCAACAAAACAGTTCCTTTTATATCAAAAAATTAAACAGTTCGATATTCTCGACGACGCGGTGGAGGCGGGGGACACGGACGGAATCAGGGACTGGTTCACCGCGCTTTTTTCGCCCCTTCCCCGCGCCGCTGAAAGAATCATGGGGAACGGGGCGTTTCATTGGAAACAGGCAAATCCTACAGGGCTGCAAGCTGTCGCCCAATGCGGGCCAAAGACCGCTCCTTTCCAAGAACGGCAATCGAGCCGATGAGCGGCGGGGAAACGCGGCTTCCTGTCACTGCCATGCGAATCGGCATCATGAAGTCCCCCAGCTTGATTCCCATTTCTTCCGCCTTGGCTTTTGCAAAGCTTTCGGCTCCGTCGTGGTCAAGCTCGAAGACTTTCTCCACGAATGCCTTTGCGTTTTCCAGGACTTCCTTTGTCTTCCCAAGATCCAGCTTTTTGGGCACAATCTGCTCTGCCAAAAGCGGCTCAGGCTCCGCGAACATGAAATGAACCATCTCCGCAGCCTCGGTGAGGAACTTGAGCCTCTCCTGAATGAGCGGCATGAGCCCCATGAGAGTGTTCTTCACGTCGCTTGATGTCATGTTCATGCTCTTGTCCACGCAGTACGGCTCGCCGTCGCTTCCCAGAGCCACGCCTGAGAACTCCGGCCCCACCTTCGGCTTGGGCTGTGGGTTCTCGGGGTTTATCTCAAGCATCGCATCCCCGGTTCCCGTGATGAAAGGAAGCGTCCACTTGTAAAGCTCCTCCGTGGAAAGCTGGCGGATATAGTTCGCGTTGTAGAATTCGAGTTTCTTGTAGTCGAACACGGCCGGCGCCTTGTTCAGGTGCTCAAGCCTGAAGGATTTTGCAAGCTCCTCCAGCGTGTAGAAGTCCTTTCCCTCCTCATACGAACATCCCAAGAGGGCCACATAGTTGATGATTGCCTGGGGAAGATAGCCGCGGGCGCGGAATTCGTTCAGCGAAGTGGAGCCGTGCCGCTTCGAAAGCTTTTTTCCGTCGGAGCCGTTCACCATCGGAAGGTGGCAGAACTCGGGGTGCTCCCAACCGAAAGAGCGGTACATCTGCACATGGAGCGGCGTTGACGGAATCCACTCCTGGGCGCGCATGACGTGGCTCACCTTCATGAGGTGGTCGTCAACAATGTTCGCCAAATGGTACGTTGGGAACCCGTCGCTCTTCAAGAGAACCGGATCCGGGGAGATGTCCTCGTTCTTCCATGTGATGTCGCCCAGGAGGTGGTCGTGGAACGTGGTCTCGCCCTCAAGCGGAACTTTTAGGCGGATGACGTATGGTTTTCCCTCGGCAAGATTCTTTTTCACCTCGTCCTGGGTCAAGTGGCGGCAGTTTCTGTCGTAGCCAGGGGCCATCTTGTTCTCCGTCTGGATTTTCTTGATTCTCTCAAGCCGCTCGGCATCGCAGAAGCAGTAGTACGCCTCCCCCTTGGCCACAAGCTCCTCGGCGTATTTCTTGTACAAGTCGAACCGCTCGCTCTGCACATAGGGGCCGAAATCTCCGCCCTTGGAGCCGCCCTCGTCCCAATCGATTCCGAGCCAGCTCATGGTGTCGTACAAATTCTGCACGTATTTTTCATCAAAACGCGTGCGGTCGGTGTCCTCCAAGCGAAGGATGAACTTTCCGCCCTGGCTGCGCGCAAAAAGATAGTTGAACAATGCGGTTCTCACGCCGCCGATGTGCTGCATTCCCGTTGGAGACGGAGCATATCTGACTCTGACTTCTGACATAATATTCCTCGATTTTGAAAAATTTAAGATCGTGTCTTTCTATTGTATAGAAACGGCGCGGACTTGAAAAGATGACAAAAAAAGCACCGCCGGAAAATCACGGCAGAGCTGTTAGTTTTGGGAGGGCTTGAATCAACTTTTTGGCAAGATTTCTCCATTCCGCCTGCGCTTCGGTCGAAACGACACAGAAACTGATTTTCATTGCAGATTGTTGATTTTTCATCTTTCACCTTTTCCATCCCGTTTTTCCGCGCTATACTTTTCTCCATGCAGACTGAATCAAATACATACGCCCGAGAGCTGCTCTCGTTCATAGAAAAAAGCCCAAGCCCCTTCCATGTGGTGAAAAATCTTGGGAAAATTCTTGAATCCCACGGATTTGTGCCACTTTCGGAAAAAGAGCCCTGGTCGCTGGGAAAAGGAAAATATTTCGTGACTCGAAACAATTCTTCTATTATATCCTTCACCATTCCACGGAATGATTTTTCTTCGTTCAAGATAGCAGCCTCCCACTCCGACTCGCCCACCTTCAAGGTCAAGGAGAATCCCGAGATACGCTCGGGCGGCGCAACCGTGCTCAACGTGGAAAAATACGGCGGCATGATTCTCTCCCCCTGGTTCGACCGGCCCCTTTCCGTGGCGGGGCGCGTCATGCTCAGGAAGAATGCGGCGGAAGGAAAGATATCCGTGGAGCAGAAACTGGTGGAATCGGGGCGCGACCTTCTTTTGATTCCGAACCTTGCCATACACATGGACCGAGAGACCAACGAGGGACGCAAAATCAACGTGCAGAACGAAATCCGCCCGGTCATGGCACTTGGGGAAAACGCCTCGCTCATGGAGCACATCGCCGGGGAAATCGGCGCGGACGCGAAAGACATAATCTCCCACGACCTGTTCCTTTATGTGCGGAGCGCGGGGACAATTTGGGGCGAAAACGGCGAGTTCATGGCAAGCCCCAAGCTCGACGACCTTGAGTGCGTGTGGACAACCATGCGCGGTTTTTTGGAAGCCGCGGAAAAGGACGACGTATGCGTGCACGCAGTTTTCGACAACGAGGAGACAGGAAGCCAGTCCATGCAGGGGGCAGCCTCGTCGTTCCTATCAGACACACTCGCGCGCATAAGCCGCGCCCTGGGAAAGACGGCGGAGGAACATTGTGCGCTCCTTTCCAAAAGCTTCATGGTGAGCGCGGACAATGCCCATGCGCTCCACCCGAACTACGCCGAAAAGAGCGACCCCGTGAACCGCCCCAAAATAAACGGGGGTGTCGTAATCAAGTTCAACGCGGCGCAAAAATACACAACAGATTCTCTCTCTGCCGCCGTGTTCAAGGAAATCTGCAGGAAAGCGGGCGTGCCCTTCCAAATCTTCACGAACAACTCGAACATTGCGGGCGGCTCCACGCTGGGGAACATAAGCCTGTCCCATGTGTCGGTGCCATGCGTGGACATCGGGCTTGCACAATGGGCAATGCACTCCCCCTACGAAAGCGCGGGCACGAAGGACGTGGATTACATGATTCGCGCGGCGAAGGCGTTCTACGAGGCCGAAATCGAAATAAATTGACACTTCTTGATGCCTCCAATATACTAAGCGAATGTTCTGGTATGCCCACGCAGGGAAGCAAGAAATCAACCGGCATTTACCAGACAAATTTGACTAGGCAAAGCCCCCCCGGAGGTCAACAATGAAAATTCGCCATCAGCTTATCGTGAGCCACACCGTCCTCACGTTATCAGCCGTGCTCATTCTTACAATCGCCGCAATCATCACGCAACAAAACAGCCTGCAGCAGAAAATCACGGAACTTTCAAAACAGCAGGTCGAAAACGTGAACAACCAAATCGACAGCTTCCTTTCCGTACCAATGCAGACAATCGAAATCGTCTCGTCATACATGGAAAATCTCGAAGAATACGACCGAGACTCGGTGGAAGCGTTCCTCGACGCACTTGCGAGCAAGAACAAGGACTACTCCATGCTGTACGTCTCAAGCGCAACACCCACCTGCAACGGCGGGTTCACGTTCACGAACATACACTGGCTGCCTCCGGCGGACTTTGACGAGACGACGAGAAGCTGGTTCAAGGGCGCGCGCGACTTTCAGGGAACAGTCGTCTTCTCGAACCCCTACATCGATGAGCAGTCCAAGGGAATAGTCGTCACCCTCTCAAAGTCGTTCAGGACAAGGGATGGCGCGTTCGGCGGCGTTGTGGGCATTGACCTGATTCTCGACAAAGTTGTTGACATGGTTCATTCTGTAAAGCTCACGGGAAACGCCCAGGCGTTCATGATTGACGAAAACGGCTTGTACGTCACCAATCCTGACACAACAAAAGTCGCCAACGCAAGCTTCTACTCGGAGCACGGTTTTTCCGAACTTGCCCCGCAGATTCCAGAAAACACTCCATACATCAACATGAATGCTTCCAAGCAGTATTTTGCCGCGCGGAAAATGCCCAACCTCTGCGGCTGGACGCTTGTTTCCTTCGGCCCAAAATCGGAGCTGTACTCGGACATTTACCACAGCCTGTTCGTGATTGTGACCATATCACTCATCGCCCTCATCGTCGCAATCCTTTGCTCGCTCATCATCTCGGTTCAAATCACCCATCCGCTCAAGCACATCACAATCGCGCTCAATGAGATTTCCGGCGGGCACGCAGATTTGACCAAGCGGCTCAACTTCAACATGAAGAACGAAATCGGGGATATTGCCCGCGGATTCAACTCATTCACCCAAAAGCTCCAGGAGATTGTGGGCCAGCTCAAGAAATCGAAGGACACGCTCTCGGTCGCAGGCGAGGACTTGGTCGCAAGCACCAGCGACACTTCCGACGCAATCGGGCAGATTCTGGGGAGCATCAACAGCGTCACCTCGCAAATCCACGGCCAGGGAAACGGAATAGAAGAAACCGCCAGCGTGGTGAACCAGATTGCGTCAAACATCCAGTCCCTCGAAAAAATGATTGTGGGTCAGGCGGCCAGCGTCACACAAGCAAGCGCCGCCGTGGAGGAGATGATAGGAAACATCGAGTCCGTGAACACGAGCGTAGAAAAGATGGCGGCCTCTTTCGACGAGCTTCAGGGAGACGCACAGAACGGGACGGTAAAGCAGCAGGCGGTGAACGAGCGCATAACGCAGATTGAAACCCAGTCCCAGCTCCTGCAGGAGGCCAACACAGCCATTTCCACAATCGCCGAGCAGACAAACCTCTTGGCGATGAACGCCGCAATTGAGGCGGCCCATGCCGGAGAGGCGGGAAAAGGATTTTCGGTCGTGGCAGACGAAATCAGGAAACTTTCGGAAACGTCAAGCGAGCAGTCGCGGACAATCGGCGAGCAGCTCCTTAAAATCCGGTCGTCAATCGAGGAAGTGGTGCAGGCTTCCCTTGACTCCAGCGAGTCGTTCAGCTCGGTCTCCACAAAAATCAAGGAGACGGATCAGCTCGTCCGCCAAATCAAGTCGGCAATGGAGGAGCAGAAGGAAGGCTCAAAGCAGATTATAAACGCGCTCCACGAGATGAACGACACCACAAGCGAAGTGAAAAGCTCGTCACGGGAGATGGGCGAAGGGAACAAGCAGATTCTCGGCGAGGTGGAAAAACTCCAGAACTCTTCGGCGGCAATGAACGGCAGCATGGACGAGATGGGCGCAAGCGCACGGAAAATCAACGAGACGGGCTCTTCCCTCACGGAGATTTCCGCCCAGATGAAGAACGCCATCACCGAAATCGGGAACCAGATAAACGAGTTCACCGTCTGACGGCGCGGACGGCATGAACTGCCCCTACACGGTGGTTGAGCGGAGTCGAAACCACCAAATATAGTGTGATTGTCACTTCGACTTCGCTCAGTGACCGTGTGCAAGAAACTTTTTGGGCAGCCCCCGCCCCCAGCCTTGATTCATGCAAAAGGGCAAATGCCGATTAATCGCTTCAAGTGTTAATCATCATTTGCCCGGCGCTAATGGCTTTCAAATCCGTCGGTAAATCCAATTGAAGTGCTGACAGCAAATCCGTAATATTCGCCGTTGAACATGAACCCCTCTCCGAGATGGCGCGGACAATATATGATTTCAAGGTGAGTGCATCCATCGAACACTTTTTTCCCAATATAACTCGGTTCTGCCAAAAATTCGACTCTCTTCAGGCTTGTGCAATCCGAGAACGCAAAGTCATCGATTCTATCCACCGAGTCGGGGACGGTGATTTCAGTCAGATTCTCGCAATTTTTAAATGCACCATCGCCAATCTCCACCACCGAGTTCGGAAGAACTATTTTTGTCAGACCATCAACAGGAAAATAAATATCCTCCAGTCCTGTGCATTTTGACAAATCCACTTCAAATCTGACACTGTAAAAATTCCTCAGTTTCTTTCTCAGAATAAGCAAATCAGGCTCTTTTTCCGTCACCACAAGGCTGTACGTTTTGTCCGTCTCAAACTCTTTCTTTGCAATATCCGTCACTGTCCCCTTCATGGTCGTCTGCGCGGAGCAGCCCAAGAACGCGTCCTTCTCTATTGTTATTTTTTTGCATTTTGGAAGGATGACGGTGTGCAAATTTTTGCACCCGGAAAATGCCCGTGCCTCTATTGTGAGCGACGCGACAAGGGGCAAATCCTTTATGTCCAAAAGTTCATCTGCAACCTCCGTCTTTTTCTTTCCGCACCCGAACACCTCAAGTTCTCCCGCGTCCAGAAACGCCTCATTCTTGATTGTTGCCAGACTCTCGTCGAAAAACACCCGCCCGCCCTGTAGCGACCGCGCGGAATGCCTTTTCCGCGATGGTGTCGATTCCGAAGAATGAATATTCCTCGAAAATCATCGTCCCTGTCCTCCTTCTTTCCGCAGACGAAGTGCTTCAACGTAGTCGTCTTTTCTTCCACATACAATGCTTTCATACTTACGTCTCCTCGTGTCAGTAGTATTCAATCTCGGTTGTCTCGGGAATCTTCAAGCCATCTCTGATATCATCCCTTTTCAATTGCTTTGGAAGCTTTATTCTCTTTAGGGACGCCCCCCCCTCGAATGCCTTCGGCCCAATCTCCGTCACAGAGTTCGGAATGACAATTTCTGTCAAATTCTCACAGCTTCTGAAAGCACCCCACCCGATTTCTGTCACGGAGCTGGGAAGCTTGATTTTCTCTAGAACTGAACACTCCCTGAACTGGCAAAATTCGATTTTGAACTGACCCCAAAATTTAGGACAGTTTAAGCAGCCACCTCGCTTGGAGTTTTCCAGCCGAGATTTTGCTGAATGCGCTCATTATTGTAATATTCAATAAAATCG
>JAFPYB010000211.1 GCA_017412405.1 Treponema sp.
ACGCCGCTTTTCAAAGGCTTAATCGATTCAGTCTCAATCAGCCTCAATTCCAGTGACCCGAAAATCTACGAGAAAAACTGCCGTCCCAAGTTCGGGCAGGAATCTCACGGAGCCATGCTTGAATTTGCCAAAAATGCCGCAAAATTCGTTCCCAATGTCACTATGACCACCGTTTCAACGACAATAACACATGACGATGAAAAAACATGCCGAGCCTTATGTCAAAAGCTCGGCGTAAAGTATAGGATAAGAGATTTTATTTAGATTGAGTAGTTTCCTTCCGGCTCCATCATGCCGTTTTCAATCAAGATTTCCTCAAGGCGTTCCTGGGTGATTGGTGTCGGAATCGTGAAGTTCGTGTTCTCGTCGATTGCCTGAGCCAAATCCCGGTAAACCTGAGCCTGTGAGCTTTCCGGCGCGTACTCGATTACGGTCTTCTTTCGGATTTCCGCCTGCTGGACGATGTTGTTTCGCGGCACGAAGTAAATGAGCTGGGTGTTAAGCTCTTTCGTGAAGGCACGGAGCAAATCAAGCTCCCGGTCAACATTTCGGCTGTTACAGATGATTCCGCCCAATCGTACGTCTCCCCGCTCAGCATATCGGGCAATACCCTTACAGATATTGTTTGCCGCATACAAAGCCATCATCTCACCAGAAGCAACGATGTAGATTTCCTGAGCCTTGCCCTCTCGGATTGGCATTGCAAAGCCACCGCAGACGACATCGCCCAAAACATCATAGAAAACATAGTCCAAATCTTCCGTATAAGCGCCAAGATTTTCCAGCATTGAAATTGAAGTGATGATTCCTCGTCCTGCACAGCCAACTCCCGGCTCCGGTCCACCCGACTCAACGCAGCGAACGCCCTTAAATCCGACTTTCTGCAAATCTTCCAACTGGATTTCAGTCTTGTTGTCGCGGATTGTGTCCAAAACTGTTTTCTGATGAAGACCGCCGAGAAGAAGGCGGGTTGAGTCTGCCTTCGGGTCGCAGCCGACTACCAGAACTTTTTTTCCAAGCTCCAAAAGTCCTGCCGTAAGATTCTGCGTCGTCGTTGATTTTCCGATTCCGCCCTTTCCGTAAATTGCTATCTGTCGAAGTTTCTTTGCCATGATAATACCCCTTATCAATTTTTATATTACCTATCGGTTAAGTAGGATAAATGTAGTATCATCTCATTTTCATACTTTGTCAATAGGTTTTTCGGATTTTTAAAACCCATTGCAAAAGTGGGAAATATATTTTATAGTAATCCTATTAAATAGCTAGGAGAACACATATGGCACAAACTTCTTTCAATATAGATACACTTTGCGTAACGGGGCAGCCAGGCTACAAAGCAAGCGACAACACTGGGGCAATCGCGCTCCCAATCTACCAGTCGGCAACATATGCACATCCAGCCCTCGGACAATCCACGGGCTATGATTACTCACGGCTCAAAAATCCCACCCGCGACCATCTGGACAAGCTCGTGGCAGCCTTGGACCACGCCGAATACGGCTATTCTTTTAACTGCGGTCTTGCGGCAATAACAGCCCTCTTCGACGCACTCATATTGAACGAAAAGCCAGGCGCAAAGCTTCATGTAATATGCTCGGACGATTTGTACGGCGGCACGGAGCGTTTCTTGAACACAATCGGCTCAAAGCTCGGTTTTGAGACAACGTTCATAGACACGACGGAACTTTCCACAATCAAGGCGGCAAAAAAAGACAACACAAAAATCATTTTTGTAGAAACGCCGGGAAACCCGCTCATGAAAATAACAGACATTTCCCTCACGGCAGAGTACGCCCATTCCATCGGCGCACTGTTGATAGTAGACAATACGTTCCTCACGCCTTACCTCCAGCAGCCACTTGAACTTGGGGCTGACGTGGTTGTTCAAAGCGGAACAAAATTCCTGTGCGGGCACAACGACACGCTGGCGGGGTTCGTCACCACCAACGACAAAAAAATCGGGGAAAACCTTGAAATCATCACGAAAACAACCGGCTCGGGCCTCGCACCGTTCGACGCATTCCTGCTGGTGCGTGGAATAAAGACCCTCGCGGTCAGAATGGAAAAACACTGCGAGAACGCGCTCAAAATCGTGTCCGCGCTACAAAAAAATCCGCGGGTAAAAGGCGTCCTTTTCCCGGGACTTCCAGAAAGCAAGGGCTACGAAACATCATGCCGGCAGGCCCGTGGTTTTGGAAGCATGATTTCATTCTATGTGGACAGCGTTGAGACTGTGGAGCGCGTATTAAGCAGCGTCAAGCTCATCCATTTTGCAGAAAGCCTCGGAGGTGTGGACACGCTCATCACCTACCCCACCACGCAGACACACTCGGAAGTGCCAGAAAACGAGCGGAACGCCCGTGGAATAACGAACACGCTGCTCAGGTTGAGCGTGGGCATAGAGAATGCGGATGATTTGATTGCAGACTTGACGCAGGCCCTGGGCTGAGCAAAAATCGCACCTCCACATTTCCGCACTACGGCAGGTCAGTTTCAAAAATCGGCTCACTCTTGAAACTGGCCTGCTTTTTCCGACTTTTCTCGCCTTTACCTGATGAAATTCGTGAAAATCTTTTTTTCGGCTTCCGGCTGGGCAACTCCCGCGGCCTTTCCTGCCTCAATGCTCTTTAAAATCCACGCCATGTTCCGTCCCAGACTCTTCATAATCTGGATTCCCTCTTCGTCCTTGAGAACATCGTTCCCGTTGGAACCGTGCACCATGTTCCAGTAGCGCGAAGTGACCACAGGCTGCTGCGCATATGTTATGTACTTGTTGAGCACATCAAGACAGGCCGTCGTTCCGGCCCTGCGGGCGGCAGTGACGGCGGCGGCAGGCTTGAACCTTACCACGCCCTCGCCTTTCCAGTAGAAGCGGTCAAGGAAGGCGATGAGTTCGCCGCTGGGGGACGCATAGTAGACGGGAGAGCCGAGCACAAGAGCGTCCGCGCCTTTCATTTTTTCCACAGCCTCGTCAACAAGCGCGTCGATTTCCCCTGAAAGAGCGCGTCCGCCCACCCAGAAAATCTCCGTGTCAATTCCGTTAGCCTTCAACTCCTCGGAAACGATGTTCAGCGCAGTGTATGTGCTTCCCTTCTCGTTCCGGCTTCCATTAAAAAGAATTACTTTCATAGTTCCTCCATTCGTTTTAGTATATCATAAAAAGCCCAGCACTTGTAAATGTTTGAAAGAATTGCGCCAGGCAGCCGGCAACGTGGAATCTTGCGTCTTAGCACCGTTCTTGCGCAAATTGAAATTCAACTCTATTGCCCAACATCATGATTTTTTATAGAATGATATTACCTAGTAAAAGAATGGGATTTTAGAATTATAGCACAGCCCATGGGGAGAATTGCATGACATACGATTTCAACACAATCACAGACCGGCACAATTCCAACTCAATAAAAACCGACCTTGCCGTTGTCCGTGGAAAACCTGCGGATGTACTTCCGCTTTGGGTTGCCGACATGGACTTTCCCACCGCCCCCGAGATTTTGGACGCGCTCCACGAAAAAGTGAACCACGGAATCTTCGGCTATTCGGTTGCGGACGATGGATTTTTCCAAGCCGTCAAAAAATGGCAGAAAGAGGAGCACGATTTTGATGTTGACAGACACCAGATTGTGACCACCCCAGGCGTTGTGTTCGCAATTTCCCTCGCAATCAAGGCGTTCACTGCCGAGGGCGAGTCCGTCATCATCCAAACGCCAGTGTACTATCCGTTCAAGAACATGGTGGAGCTAAACGGGCGGAATCTTGTCACTTCATCGCTCTTTGAAAAGGACGGAAAATGGTACATTGATTTTGACGACTTTGAGAATAAAATAATCAACAACAACGTAAAGCTCTTCATCCTGTGCAGCCCACACAACCCCGTGGGCAGGGTGTGGACACGCGCGGAGCTGGAAAGGCTCGCCCAAATATGCCTGAAACACAACGTCATCGTGTTCGCCGACGAGATACACAACGATTTTGTGATTCCGCCCGCACGGCACACGGTATTTTCCACGATTTCAAAGGAAGCGGCCTGGAACTCAGTCGTCTCAACATCGGCAAGCAAGACGTTCAACTTAGCAGGTCTACAGTTCTCCGTGAATTTCATCAAAAATCCCGCGCTCAAGAAACTGTTCCACGACGAGAGGGACAAGACGGGCTACGACGAGCCGAGCCTCATGGGGCTTGTGGCGACAAAAGCCGCATATGAGCGCGGAAAGCCGTGGCTCACAGCCCTCAAAAAGCATCTTGCCGAGAACCTTGATTTTGTGCGCTCGTTCTGCGCAGAAAAACTTCCCCGCGTGCGCCTGATTGAGCCGGAGGGAACGTATCTTTTGTGGCTGGACTTTTCCGCTCTGGGAAAAACCGACTCGGAGCTTGATGAAATCATCGTGAACAAGGCGAAAGTGTGGCTCGACCGCGGAACCATGTTCGGAAAAGAAGGCGCGTGCTACGAAAGAATCAACATCGCAACACCGCGTCCAATCCTGGAAGATGCGTTGAATCGGATTGCAAACGTACTCGGCGGAAAATAGCACATTTTTTACATTGCCGCAAGAAAATCTTTAAGCCGAAATTCCGCGACGAGACTGCAACGTAAAATTTTGCGTTGCAGTCTCGCCTTGTTTCATCACTGACAAGATCAGAAATCAATTACAAAGAGAAATACGAGAATCTTAAAAAGCAGATGCAGGAAGTAATCAACAAGGCATAAAAAAAGACCGCCCGAAAGAGCGGTCAAATCATTTTATACGGTCTTTGCAATTGGTGTGGGCATGAGCGTATAGCCGATAGAATGAAGAATATTCCATACGGTTGAGAAAGAAGGATTGCCGTCAGGCGACAGTGCCTTGTACAAGCCCATCCGTGACATTCCAGACTCCTCGGCGACCTTTGACATTCCCCTTGCCCTTGCGACATCGCTGATGGCTTTCAGGAGTTCCTCCTGCGTTCCGTCTTTTGCGACATACTCAAGATACCCCTCTCTAAGTTCTTCTGTATCAAGATATTCTGCCATATCAAATTCAGTTAGTTTTTCCATAATCAATACTCCTTTGCCATTTTCTTGGCGGTCTTTATATCTTCATCTTGCGTTGACTTATCGCCACCAACAAGAAGTATTACAATCTCATTACCTTTATTCATAAAGTAAACCCTATAACCTTTACCTACATCGATACGCAATTCAAACACACCATCTCCGATACTTTTTGAATCGCCAAAATTGCCTACTTTTAACCTCTCTATTCTCTGACCTAAAGCATATTTTGCAACATTATCACGGAGTTTCTTAAATCATTTCTTATAAGTTTCTGTCTGTAATACCTTATACATAATTATATTGTAAACTATGATTTACAGATTGCCAATAATGAGGCATAAAAAAAGACCGCCTTATTTCAGAACGCCATTAAAATCAAGCTGACAAATAATCTCATGCAATCTCTGCCTTGATTCTGTCGAAGGCTCTCTGTGAGTAACGGAAACTGTTCACTCGGGGAGAATCAAGTCGCACCAGGTCAGCATGAAAGGCTCTCCATCTGGAATGAGGCTTGAAGCCTCCCTTATTCCTGCGCAGGTGCCGCTTTTCCCCGCACAGTCCACGATTTCAAAAGCAAAAATCTTTGCAGACATACAAAAACGCAACAATTGTTTCATGCAAAGTTATTATTCAACATTTTTTGCTTTTATGCAATTAGAAATAAACAATTGTTGTATCATTTGGCTATGGGATTTTGGCAGAATGTTGAAATCGAGCGAACGTATGTGGGAATGACCCGGAAAGAATTGGCAGCCAAAGCTGAAATCACCTATGCGAGCATTGGAATCGGACTTGAGCGCAACAGCATTCCAGTTGCGGACGCGGCGCTTCGCATTGCAAAAGCACTGAACGTCTCACTGGAATACCTGCTTACCGGCGACGAGACAAAACGGAATGCCGCCTTCATGCAGGAGTACGGGCATATTTCCGCCACGTTGGAAAAAATGGCGCGGTACAGCAGGACTATTCAGAACATAGACTCCCTTCCAGAAAACACAAAATCGTCTTTAATCAGCATGATTGACATGATGGCGCAGGACATGAAAAAACCCAAAGCATCCCGCCCAAAATCTGAGGCTTCAGAACAAGTTTAATATGGAAAAAGCACTGGGGACAAAAAAAACCAGCACTTTTTGCGGAATAGTAGACTCGAACTACTGACCCCCACGATGTCAACGTGATGCTCTAACCAACTGAGCTAACCCCGCAAGAAATACTGGAGAAGATGTAATTACTATATCATATTTAACTTTGCATTGAAAGTAGTTTTTCGTAATTTTTTTGAATTTTTTCGTAAATTTCCGAATAATCCATGTCCGTCCGCGCGCGCAAAAGCTCCGTGATTTCTTCGATTGGCTCGTATAGCGGCGTAAGGGCAAGATTGCCCACAACGCCCTTGAGAGCGTGCGCCATCTCGAAGGCGGCAGTGAGGTTCTTTGCGTCAAGTTCATCCTTTATTCCCTTGAAGCGCGGGTCTTTGAGTCCCAAATTCACCATCTTGATGTAGAAATCTTCCTTGCCGAGACAGCGGGCAAGCCCCGTATCCACATCGGCACCGAATTCCCTGAGCGATTCTATTGTAATCATTGATTTTTCTCCTCGTATTGATTTTTTCTAGCGTCCATTTTTGCTTCCATCGATGAGAATTGCGAATTCCTCCGCGGCAAGAGGCTTTGAGAAGTAGAATCCCTGAATGATGTCGCATCCGGCCGCCTTGAGCAAATCGAACTGCGCCTTTGTCTCCACACCCTCCGCCACAACAGGCACTTCAAGGAATTTTGCGATGTCAAGGATGAGTTCCACCATGCGCATATCCTTGTTATTGGGTGCAATGTTCATGATGAAGGCGCGATCCAGCTTGAGCACGTCGATAGGAAGCATGGAGAGCATATTCAGGCTCGAATAGCCCGAACCGAAGTCGTCCATTTCAACGCGGAATCCTTTTGAGCGCAATCCGTTCACCACATCAACAATCTGCTGGGAATTGTCCGTGTAGGCGGACTCCGTGATTTCAAGGAAATAGTCCTTCGGCTCGATTCCGTTCTCCTTTACTACGGCGGTGATAAAATCAGCAAGTTCCGGGTCGTTCATGTCAACGCGGGAGATGTTCACAGACACAGGAACGGTAAAGCCGAATTTCTCCCGCCATTCCTTCATCTGCATACCGACCTCAGACCAAACATAGCGGTCAAGACGGGAAACAAGGCCGTTTTCCTCAAAAAGCGGAATGAACAAGTCCGGGCGCACAAGGCCAAGCTTTGGATGGTTCCAGCGGATAAGGGCCTCCGCGCTGGAAAGAACAGGTTTTTCGCCCTTTATGTTGAATTTAGGCTGGTAGTACACGCTGAACTGCTTCTGCTTGATTGCCGTGTCAAAATCCAGAAGGAGCTGCGCATTGAACATTTCCTTCTCGTACATTTGGGCGGTGTACGCCGAGAACGACGAGCCGAACTGGTTCCTCAGGGAGTTGCAGGCCTGAAGCGCACGGTCGAACCGCTGCTCAAGGCTGTATGCGTGTTCCGTGTCGGCGCACACGCCAAGACGGATGGCGATTTCCGACGGCTTCAACAGCGGAACCAGGGAATCCTGGAGTTTTCCGAGGAACAGGCTGTAATTCTCGCGGTGCGCCATGTAGATGTAGAACGTGTTGGAGCTGTAGCGGCACGCGATTCCCTGGGAGTCCGTGATTGCCACGCGGATTGCGTCCGCAACCGTGCAGAGAACCTTGTCGGCAAAGGCGCGTCCGTGCATCTCGTTGAGCATATGGAAGCGGGTCAAGTCAACAACGACGGCATCCATTCCCACAGACTGATAATGAACATCGCACTGGTGGCAGTATTCATAGAAGAATTCCTGCGAGTACAAGCCGGTGAGCGAGTCGTGCTCCGTTGCCTGAATGATGAGCGCGTCCTCATAGAGCTTGATTGCGTGGCGCACGCGGGCAAGGATGACCTCCGGCAAGTCGTAGGGCTTGGTGAGGAAGTCCGCCGCCCCAAGCTGGAGACTGCGCACTTCCGCAGATTTTTCCGTGGTGAGCATGATGACAGGGATTCTCTTTAGCTCCGAGTCGGATTCGATTATGTTCATCACCTCGTATCCGTCGATTTCCGGCATGATGAGGTCAAGAACCACCAGCGATATGATGTCCGAATATTCACGGAGCTGCTCAATCGCTTCTTTGCCATCAGATGCATACAACACGATATATTCTTTTTCGAGAATTGCGCCAAGCATCTGGCGGTTCACTTCTTCATCGTCCACAACCAAAACAGTGCGGAGAAAATCTTTTACGTTTCGTTCCATATCAAAATCAATTATACACCCGTCCGCCAAAAAAAACACCATTATTTTTGAGCAATCATTTGTTTTGTGCTATAATTTTAAAGGAAACATAAAGTCCGCCGGGAAAACATGTTTCCAAATCGTTCTACTATCTACTATATTAAAGGCTTTTTTGCGTATGAAAAAAATACTGATTGTTGACGACGAACAAATATCGCTGATGATGGTGAACCACATTCTTTCCACGGAATACCAGACAGCCTGCGCCTCTTCGGGGCAAGAAGCCATCGAGGTCTACGAGCGGGAAAAACCCGACATGGTGCTCTCAGACCTTCGTATGCCCGGAATGTCGGGCTACGAGCTCCAGCAGGAGCTTGAAAAACGCCGGGGAGCACGCGTCCCGTTCATGTTCATGACCGCCGACACAAACTCGGAGGTGGAGAGCAAGGGGCTTGAAAGCGGGGCAATGGACTTCATCAGAAAGCCGTTCCGCGCCGATGTCCTCATAAAACGCATCGAGAATATCCTCAAGACAATAGAAAAAATCGAAGACCTGCGCATGGCGGCGGTCATAGACCCAATGACCGGACTTTTCAACAAGGCGGCATCGGAGTCAAAAATCGAGTCGCTGTGCAGAACAAAGCAGGGCGTACTCATGATGATTGATTTGGACAGCTTCAAGCTGGTGAACGACATCTACGGACACGCCATGGGCGACAAAATCCTCATGCGCTTCGCCGAAATTTTGCAGGCGGTGGTGCGTCCCATCGACATTGTGGGGCGTGTTGGCGGCGACGAGTTCATTGCGTTCTGCCAGAACGTGCGGGATGAGATTGTCATAGAGAAAAAATCACGATTCATAAACAAGTACATTCTGGAGGCCGCCCACGAGTTCATGGGCGAGGACATGAACATTCCTCTGGGCGCGTCCATCGGGTGCGTGTTCGTTCCCAACGCCGGCACGGATTTTGCAGGCCTTCACGAAAAGGCAGATTCCGCGCTCTACACGGTCAAGCAGAACGGAAAACACGGCTTCAAATTCTACCGGGAATTCCTAAAGGAGCAGAAGACAGCAGGCTCGTATGCCGGCAACATAGCGAACGCGGTCAAGGTGCTTGCCGAGCGCAACAAGACAAAGGGCGCGTTCGTCCTTCCCTTCGAGCAGTTCAGGACGCTCTTCCAGTTCTACGGTCGTCTTTTCATAAACTACCAGAAGCAGCAGTGCATCCTGCTCTTCTCCCTCCACGAAAAGGAAGGCACGAACATTTCTCTGGACGAAGCATCCAAGCAGTTTCTTGAGACACTGCGCTTCTCCCTCAGGCAGAGCGACGTTGTGACCCAGAGCGCGAAGGGGCAGTTCCTCGTCATCCTGCCTGAGACACCCAGAGCGAACATACACCTTGTCACGGAGCGAATCATGCAGAACTGGAAATACGCGGATCTTTCGGCGCTCTGCACGGTTGACATCGAAAGCGATGTAACAAAGTAGTCGATATTTATTTTATGGAAACTATATTTAGGAGATAGTTATATATGAAAAAATCAACAGTCATTACAAAACTCCTCGGCGCAATCGTCGCCGTCGCAGTTCTGTTCATAGTTGTTGTATTCTCTCAAAAATCATTCAGCAAAAAAGCGCAACAGACTATGGAATTCGCCTCCGCCCTGAAAACACTGAACTTCAGCGCGGATTTGAACGGGCAGCTCGCCCTCGTGCGGCAGATGATTCGTATTCCGTCAATCGCAGAGTACATCGAAGACCCGGCCGACCCCGACAAGAAACGGGTTGCCCTCGCGGAGTTCGGGAGCTTCAAGGAGTCGTTTTTGAGCAAGTCGATTTTCTGGGTTTCAGACTCCGACAAGGAATTCTGGAGCGACATGGCCTATGCCTACACAATCAACCCCGAAGACCCGGACACATACTGGTACAAGATGACCATGTACGAGACGGAGGAATACAACTTCAACATCAACTACAACCCGGACTTGAAAATAACGATGCTCTGGGTGAACGCCGTCATCAGAAACGAGCGGGGAACGCCCATCGGAATCGCGGGAACGGGCATTCCGCTAACGGACTTCATCATGTCCATGTACAAGGGGCTTGACGAGCGCATAGAAATGTACCTGTACAACGACAACCTTGAAATCACCGGGGCAAAAGACCAGAGCATCCTTGAAAACCATCTCCAGCTTTCGGCAAAGATGGGCGAGATAAAAAACAACCCAAACCTCCTCGCAAGCGAAATCACGAAAGTCCAGACAAGGACCGGCCAGTACACCATCGCCCCGCTCGACCTCGTGGGCTGGCACATGATAATGAAGATTCCGTTCACGGCAAAGGAATTCTTGTCGGGTGCAGTCCTTCCCCTCTCAATCTGCCTCATCGTCATAATCATCGCGTTCACGATTTTCGTCACCCTGGATTTGACCATGAACATCAACGTGCTAAAGAACGCTGTTGACGACCTTTCAAGCGGAAACGCAGACCTGACACGAAGAATCACTCTCAAGACAAAGCCGCTCATTGCAATCATCCCGCAGCTCGTTGACAGCCTGAACACGTTCATCCAAAAGCTCCAGGGCATTGTGGCGCAGGTAAAGGAGTCAAACACGCAGCTCGTCACCACGGGAGCCGACATGAGAAGCTCCACGAGGGACACGTCCGAGTCAATCCGCGAAATCATATCGAACATACAGACAATGAACTCGAACATCAACGTGCAGGTTGACAGCGTTGACGGAACGGCAGGCTCCGTGAGCGAGATTTCCACGAGCATAGAGACGCTGGACGAGATGATTACGAACCAGAGCCAGAGCGTGAACCAGGCCGCAAGCGCGGTCACGCAGATGATTGGGAACATAGGCTCGGTGAACACGTCCGTGCAAAAGCTCTCCGACTCTTTCACCGTCCTTCAGGACAGGACGACCAGCGGTATGCAGAAGCAGGAGGAAGTAAACTACAAGATTCAGCAAATCCGTGAACAGTCAGAGACTCTTAGGGACGCAAACCAGGTCATCTCGGCAATAGCGGAGCAGACAAACCTCCTCGCCATGAACGCCGCCATAGAAGCCGCCCACGCAGGGGAAGCGGGCAAGGGATTCTCCGTGGTTGCAGATGAAATCCGAAAATTGTCAGAGGATTCTTCCGTCCAGTCGAACACCATCGGAAACGAGCTTAAATCGATTTTGGACTCGGTAATTGAGATTGTAAGCGTTTCGGAAGAGACACGGGACATGTTCGCGTCGGTTGTGACGGACATCAAAGAAACAAGCGCGCTGGTGCAGGAGATTTCCAGCGCGATGCAGGAGCAGGAGTCAGGCTCCCAGCAAATCAGCGACGCGCTCAACGTCCTGAACGAGAACTCGTCCCAAGTCAAGGACGCATCCTCAAAGATGTCGGCCGGAAGCAAGACAATCCTGGAGGAAGTGCAGCGGCTTGAATCTGCAACGACAAGCCTCAAGGAAGGCATGGGCGAGATGACAACAGGTGCGCGGAAAATAGACGAGACGGGGCGCGCCCTGTCCACCCTCGCAAGCGAGATGGACTCGTCAATCGCGAACATCGGAACCCAGCTCGACCAGTTCAAGGTGTAAAAAAAAGCGGGGGCGGAGGATTCGCACAAAACCTCTGCCCCCGTCCTGTTTCCGCCGGGCTTTTGCCATCCTGACGGAAGCACAGTATTCTAGCGTTTTCCGATGTTGGAAATGGAGTCGATGACGTTGTCCGTTCCCACACGGAGCTTTCCTGCCGCGTTCTCAACGGCACGGGTTCCATCCTGCATTTGCGCAAGGTTCTCCAAGAGCCGCGTGTTTCCTTCGTTCTGCTCCGCCATTGCGCTCTTTACTTCAAGCTCCTGGTTCTTGACTTTGCCCGCAAGGGAAACAACAGTCTCAAACTCGCTGTTCGCAACGCCTGTCTTTGAGTAGGCGGCATCAATCATCCCCTTGATTTTCTTGAGGACTTCGCCAATCTGCCGCGCCTCCTTGCCTGAGTCTTCGGCGAGCTTCCTGATTTCGTCTGCGACAACGCTGAATCCCGCGCCGTACTGACCGGCATGGGCCGCCTCGATTGCCGCATTCATGGCAAGCATGTTCGTCTGGCCGGAAATCTGGCCGACCATCTTGCTCATTTCCATGAGCGAGCGCGACTCGGTCTCAATCTCGCCCACGAGCCTAGATACGTCGGCAAGGTTCGTGCGTCCAGTCATTGTCGCATCCTCCAAGTCCGCAACAATCTTGAAGTTCGTCTCAATGATTGAGTTGATTGACGTGATGTTTCCAAGCATCTCCTCGATTGCAGAAGAGCCTGAAGCCACGCTCTGCGACATCTGCGTGGTTACATCGACCAAGGACGAAACATCGCTCTTGGTGTTCTCAAGCATCCGCACGCTTTCCTTTGTGATTCCGCGGACAGTCTCCAAGAGCTTGTTCTCATGGACGACGTTCGCCACGTGCAGGACGTACTGATGGCAGTTTTCACGGCGGTTCACGCCATTGTAGATTGCGATTGCCATCTGCCGGCAAGAACCGTATCCGCAGGCCCCGCAATCGTGCAGGTCTTTGCTTGAGTGTTTTCCCATGCTGTGGAAAATATCTTCTATCTGCTGCTCCGTCGGTATCTTGATGAGGTCACGGTACACGGCGCTCCTGTCCGTGTAGGTGCGGTTGTAGATGCCGGGCTTCCAGTACTCGCTCAAGGTCTTGTCCAGCTTTTTGAGCGCGCCTTTCTGCAAAAGGCCGTTTTCCGTGTTCCATCTAGCCTTGCGCTCCGCGGCACGCTTTTCCACCAGCGACTCAAGCTGGTCAAGGGTCAAGTTGCGGTTCGTCGTGCCAGCTCCACGGTTGCAGCCCTTTTCGCAGTTGAGACAGTCGATGAGCCTATAGTACGGTTTTCCGCCAGAAGCAAGCTGCTTGTCAAGCCCCGTCAAATATCCGCCGATTGCTGGCTGCCCCTCGATTTTTCGGGTCTCGGCCGAAATGCCCGGGACAAAACGCTCCGCAGTGCGCATGAGGCCGCCCGGCGTGGAATACAGGACGGCGCGTTCCGCCGGTGGATTGTCGTAGTCGGTCTTAGGGAATTTTGACAAATCGATATGATTCTTCTCAAAATAGACATCAAGATTCTTCATCGTCACGTTGTAGTCGCCGCGCCCGTTCTCGTCGAATTCGCGCCGTTTTGCGAAGCATGGGGAGATGGCAGCGATTTTGCAGTTCGCGTATTGGGGGTAGAAATGCCTGATGCACTCCACCGTATGCGCCATTGGGCTGTCACCCTTTGCAAGATGCTTGATGAGGGCAGGATGGTATGTTTCAATGAATGTGACGAGGGCAGGACAAGGCTGAGAAATCATCACATCGGGGGACTCCGCCTTTATCTGCTCCACATAGCTTTTTGTGGTAAGCTCCGCTCCGAAGGAAACATCGAAGACGGCCTTCACGCCTATTGATTTGAGCCAGCCGTTCAACTCCAGGTCTTTTCCCGCGAAATTAACCGCCACGGCAGGAGCGACAATCGCGATGATGTCATCGCCCCTTTTCACGTCGGCGAGGAATTTTTCGCAGTCGTCGATTCCAGAGCGCGCTCCGTGGATGCACGCTTCTATGCACGCTCCACAACCAATGCACAAATCGGCATTCACCGAAACATAGTCGCCGGAACCGTCGTTGCAGAACTTGACGGGACAAACCGAAATGCAGCGGTGGCAGTTGCAGCATTTC
>JAFPYB010000212.1 GCA_017412405.1 Treponema sp.
GTCTGCCACGATTCCCAATGTCGCAAGGTCGTTGTTGATGTTCGCCGTGTCAGCGGAGAATGCGGATGAGATTCTTGTAGTGCCGCCCGAGCAGGAGGCAAGGACAAAAATCAATGAAAAAGCAAGTGCCAAGATGTGGGTTGTGAATTTTTTCATTCGTTTCCTCGATTATTAAATTGATTTTTTGATTGAAGGTTTAAATTTTTAAACCCTCAATCTTATTTTAATAAATTCGGAAAAGAAATAAAAATTCTTTATTTGTATTTTTCAGACATTTTAAAAAGAAAATTATGGAAAATTCCGCAATTTTTGAAAAAACGCACTGCCATTCCGACATGGCGCAAGCGAATGGTCGAAATGACACAAAAAATTGATTTCCGTGGTTCTGCGCGGCCGGGGTCTGTCAGCGGCGAGGCTTTGTCACGCGCCAAAATTCCGGCGCCTTGTAGTCAATGAACCATTTAGGCTCGTAGAAGCCGTTGTCGTTGGCGGTGGGACTCACAAAAATCACTTTGAGCGGATTGTAGTTCCCCTCCGCGGAGTTGTTCACTTTGTTGCTGTCGTATTCGAATTCGTTGGAATCCCAGTCGGTCTGCAAATTTTCGGGAATCGGGAAATTCTCCACGTGTTTTTTGGGCGTGTAGACGCGGATTTTGTATTTTTCGCCGTTTTTTGAGTCAAGGTACAAATGACATGCCATTCCACCCGACACATAGAAGGATTTTTCGTACCAGTACAGGGTGTTCGGCCTGTCCATCCATGCGTAGGCAGCCCGGGCCTTTGTGTATGTCACGTCCGCCCCGTTTTCGTCGAGAATCTGAATCCAGCATCTCACCTCGTTTATGTTCTCGCTGTTTTGCGGCCTGTAGACAATCAGCTCGTTTGCGGATGCGAAAAACAGCGGGAGAAAAATGAGTATCGAAAAAAAACGTCGTTTCATGGCTGCCTCCAGTGCCTGCCCTGGAATTTTTTTTCTGGGCAAGGCTGATTTTTTATCCGATTGCCCGGAAAAACCGTTCCAGCTTGCCGTGGTCTTTGATGCCGGCCTCTTTTTCCACGCCGCTTGCAGTGTCTACAAGTTCTGGGGAAAACTGGCGCACAATGCGTTCCACGTTCCCGTCGGTGATTCCGCCTGCGAGCCAGAGCTTGTATTTTTTCTGCACGAGGGGAACGAGTTCTTCCGCCACCGTCGTTCCGGTCCCGCCGATTTTGTCCCCTGCCTGTGCGTCAACAAGGACGCGAGGCTCGCCTTTCTCAAAAAGCTCGTCCAGCGCGGCAATGTCCGCCTGGGATTTGATGTTCACCGCGCAGTAGTGGGGGAGGGCGCAAAGCTCCTCGCTGGAAAGGAACTCCCGCGCTCCGCTTATCGTGTGGATTTGTAGCGCGTCAAGGTCGCCCGCCTTCACGAGCGCGATTGCTTCTTTTGATTCTGGGAGCTTCGGGGCCACTATGACGCCGATTTTGAGCTTTTGCAGGTCTTTGAGCGCGCGGACTGTGTCCGCCTGTGCTTTTCTCGGCGATTTTTCCCAGAAAATGAAGCCCAGCGCATCCGCACCGAGTTCCGCCGCCTTCCGCGCGTCGCTCTCGTTCGTAAGCCCGCAGATTTTCGCGAGCGGGCGTGTCCTGTTCTTTGTAAGCTCCGCGATTTTCCGCCAGAAACGGGCGTTCGGCGTTTCGGGCGAGACCGTGAACGAGGATACAAGCTCTTTCCTGATGCCTGGATTTTTTGCAGCCGCTTCACCAAGAAGAAGTCCTGCAAATCCCAGTGAGCCGACGAAGGATGCGGAGCGGGCAGTCCTTATTCCGCTTTCAAAGATGACGCGGGCATTTTCCCCCATGACGCGCTGTATGTGGGAGAGGATGCGGCAGGGTGTGAGCAGGTCTATGGAAAAGTCGCGGAGGTCCCGGCTGTTCACGCCGCATACGATGTGTTCCCTGGACGCGGCTTGTACAACGTGGGAGAGCTTTTCGCAATCTTCCTCCGTCCTTAGCTCTATGAGGGCTGTCATGCCAAGCTCCTCGCATTTCTTTGCCATTTGCGCCATCGTGTCTGTGTCAAGAATCCGCGAAATCAAGAGCACTGCGTCAGCTCCGGCTCGGAACGCGACTTCCACTTCATCTGCGCTCAGGAGAAAATCCTTTCGCAGGACGGCTGGCCCCGGCCGCCCGGTTTCCGCCTCAAAATCGTCAACAGCCTTGCACACCGCCATGAGGTCGCCAAGAGTCCCCTTGAAATAATTCGTTTCGGTAAGGCAGGAAATGGCTTTTGCCCCGGCTTGGGCGTAGCTTTTTGCGGTTTTTTCCGCATCAAGGCTTGGGGCAATATCTCCCTTGCTCGGGGAGGCTCGTTTTACTTCAAGGATTACGCCTTTTTCTGCGAGGAACGGATGGACTTTCCGCGTCCTTGCTTTGGGAATATCGAATCCGAATGAAATGCTATTTTTTTGTATGTCCTCTTTTCGTCTGTCAACGATTTCTTTAAGGATGTCTCTCGCCATAAAATCTCCTATGCCGTTATGCTGTTCTGACGGCTTTTAGTGCGCGCGTTATTGTCTTCAGGAAAAAATCAACCTCCACTCGTACCCGCTTCAAAAAGCTCAGGTCGTGGACGGCGCACTTGAATCCGTCGGGGAAGTGCAGGAAAAGATATTCGCGGCAGGAAACGAGGCTTTCAAGCTCCGCTTCCACCGAAACGCCGCATTTTGCAACGTCCTTCCCGAACATCAAAAGCTCTTTTATCCTGTTGAGCGTTTTTTCCTCGCCTTCAAGATAATCCGTTATTTCTTTGTTGAAGTCAACCGATTCTTTATTTTGGGCCGCAGCCCCGCCTTTGCCGCCCGATTTTGCCAGCGCGATTGCTTCCTCGGCTGTGGCTCTGGCAATGGCAAGGTCTGTTCCGGAGGGAGCGATGTCGAACAGGTTCTTCGTTCCGCGGAACGTGTGGGCGAACATGAGCGCGTAGGAATACAATGCCTTGTCGGTGAATGTGCGTTTCCCGTCCTTTCCCGTGAACGATGAGGCGCTTTTCTTGAACGCCGCGTCGTAGTTCTCGGCCGGAAAAAGCCTGCCTGACGATGAGAGGCGGTTTATGTGGGGGTAAGTTCCGTTTGCGTGGGTTTTTCCCAGCGAGAAAGAAAAATCAAGCCCCGTCACCACCACCGGAATGTCGTCGTTTTTTCTGAGGCGGAGCGCAAGGAGCGTTGCCGTAAGCCCCACGGAGCCGAGGGGCGGAACCGTGGGCGGGAAAAAGGGCTTTTGGGACAGCTGGTCAAAAAATCTGGCCGGCGCAAAGCGTGTGGCAAAGTATGAAACTTCCGTGCTTGTATGGTGCGTGACTTCCTCCCTGGAGGAAATATCCGCGAATATGATTGATTTTTTTGCCCCGCCGCCTATGTATGCTTTTTCTATGGCAAGCTGGCTTTCCAGTGCAACAACGCCGTCGGGTACAATTGCAAGGGAGGAAAGGAGCGGAACGGCAGCGTCCACGCACAGGACAAAGAAACCTTCCCGCCCGTATGCACAAAGGGCTTTGAGCGTGGCTTCCGCGCTTTCCCCCGCACCCACCACAAGAATGGGCTTTGCCACGCTTTTTGTGTGGGACGCGATTGTGGAAACGCTGGGAGCCGCGCCGGAACTTTTTCCTAGGCGGGCGAGATTTTTGAACACGTTGGTGGAGTAGAGCTTTCCCATTCTCGTGAGCGTGATTCTGTTTTTCCAGAAAGAAGCCACCGCGTCTTCACAGGCGGAAGCGATTGCCGCGTAGAAGTCACGGTCAAGCCCCACACCGCCGCTCATCTCGATAGACCGGGCCCGCTTGAAGGAGCCTGGTGGCGGGAGCGTCATATGCTCCGACGTTCTTGTGCCTGAAATCAGCTCCACAATGTTGTTTATTTCGCTGTGGGGCAGGAAAGCCACATTTTTCTTTGCGCCGATTTTTTTGAGCGCGTCTCTCGAAAGCTCGTAGAGCTGGGAATCAGTCTCGATTGCAAGAATGAAGCTGTCGCCGCCCGCCTTCTCGGAAAGCTCGTCCAGCCCGTACCAGAGCGCGGGCGACAATGCCAGCACAAGGGTGCCCGGCAGCATTTGGAAGTCGGAGACTGCCCGCAGAACCGATTTTTTTGGGTCGTATTTTGAATAGAGAAGGCGATTTTTGTATGAAACAGAAAAGCCCCGGCCGGTTTCAACCAGACAGGGCTTTTCAGGAATGAAATCCTGCATTTATTTGTTGTCTTTCTTGATGAAATTGTTGAAATACGTCGCCATGACGTTGTTCTCAACTTTCTTGCTGGAAAGAATCGCGCTGCTTGCAGAAGCCTGATCGTAGCTTGCGCTCTCCGTCTTGATTGTCTCAAGCACGTTGTCGTTCTTCTCGTTTTTCTCCTCTCCAATCATCTTCATGACGATTACATTGTTCCCGAGAACGAATGGCTCTGAGATGTCGTTCGTGTTCATTGCGAAGATTTTCTCCCAGAAATTCTCGTTCGTCCCTGCCGATGAAAGCTCGGAAGCCGCATCATAGGGGACTTTCGCCATCATTGATGTGTCGCCGTAGTTGAGCGCGAACGACGGGATGTCGTGGATTGTAAGACCCAGCTCCTGTGCCGCATCGTCAAAGCCCTTTGACTTTGCGTCCGAGATGAAGGAGCTTGCCTGTGCCTTGAAATAGTCCTCGACCCTTCCTGACTCGTATGATGTGATGTAGCTTCGTGCGGCAGAAATGATTGACGCGTCGTCTGAGTTTGCCTGGATTACATCGCCAGTCTTCTTGAATATTGAATAGCCGTCCTTCGTGTTGATGATTTGTGAGTACGAGCCGTTTGCCAGGGACACGAGCTTTTCAAGGTCTGCCGCGTCCTCCAGCGTGTCTTTGAGCTGGTATTTGAAATTGGCGGAAATCACGCCGTCGTTGTCGCTGTAGTATTTTTCGCTGAACTCCGAGACTGCGTTCTCAAAGGTGATTTCAGATGATGCCAGCTGCTTGGAGAGCGTCTTCGCGATTTTTTCCTCGTCCACCGTGATGACCGAAAGTGGGATTTTTGAGAACAAGTCCTTGTTCTCGTCCACATATTTTTTCACTTCTGATTCCGGATAGTTTGATTTGCTGAACGCCACAAGCTCATAGGACTTTTTTGTTTCTCCCATTGAGGCGAGGAAGTCCGCTTCCTTCTGTGAGCTTTTGAGGCCGAAGAGTTTTTTGCCGCCCATCTCGAAGCTTGTCCCGAAGATGTCCTCGGAGAATCTGTTCAGGACAAGGGTGCGCTTGATTTCGTCCCGGAGCGATTTCTTGTATGCGTCGGGGTACTGGTTGTACAATTTTGCGTTGTAGTTTCCGTCCGCATCGGTGAACTGCTGGAGCATGATTCGTGAGACCGCCTTCTCGCTTGGAACGTAGCCGGTCTTCTCCACTTCGCTGCGGAATGCCATTGACTGCACTGCCGAGTTGAACGCATAGTTGTAGACATAGAAATATGTTGAGTCGTCCAGCGTCGCGCCGTTCTGCTGGTAGTACTGGGTGTAGTTGTTCACCGCGTTGGCGAACTCTGTTCCCGGTACGAGCTGAATTGGTTTTCCGTCATATTTTCCGAATTCCAGCACGCCGTCCTTCCTGAAAAGGTCGGACGCGCCGTTGAAGCTGAAGAACATGATGAATGCAAGCAGCAACAGAATAATTACTGAACCAATGTAAGCTAACTTTTTCATAAAAAAAATCCTTAATCTTTAATCTTTTTTGTTGATGTGAGACGATTAGTTTATCATTCGTGAAAATGGCTGTCAATGTTCAATCCTGCAGCCACGCACCTAGAAAATCTTGTTTTCTCTGAGGAATTCGAATGTCTTCTTTGGAATGAAGAATTTTTCCACGCCGAAGGACTTGAAATTTTCGTTCCAGTTGATTGAGACGAGAAGCCCCGTGCTGTTTTCCAGAAAATTGTCCTGCGTCAGGAACATGAGCGGCTCCGCCTTTGCCTTGAGCGTTTTCTTGTGCCCAGCTATGAGGCTGTCGGCGAAGTGGGCTGCCACCAGATGCCTCATTGCTTCGGTTTGGAACATGTTTGTCTCGCGCTGCTGGTCGAAGTCCATGCCGGCAAGGGCCGAGAACAGGTGCGAGTCCAGCCGCAAAAGCGTCTTGCAGCCGGAGATGTCTATGGCGTAGAGAAAGTCATGGTCGCAGGCATCCTCGAAAAAATCAAGCATTGACGTTTGGGAGACTGCCGTGACGAACATCTTGCGCGTCTTTATGTCCGAGTAAATGGAGTCAATCGTTTTTTTGAACCGTTCGGTGATGGCGGAGAGTTTTTCCTTTGTTGATTGCAGCTCGTCCTCTGACAGGAAAATTAGTTTCGGATTTATGCGAGTTTCTTGTTTTACGGGAATCTCCCTCTTTTCTTTTTGTTTGCCGGCAAACAGTTTGTCCAGCTCTTCTTGTGAAAGCGAAATATTATTAGAAGCCATTCTTTTTATTATACTATAGTTGCCTTATAATTCAAGAAAATAAAATGCGAAAAATTATAAAAAATGAGTTGACACTTTCTCCGTTTTTTTGATATAGTGTTTTCATCGATTTGATTTGGGGTGTTAGCGAAGCTGGTTATCGCGCTGGCCTGTCACGCCGGAGATCGCGGGTTCGAGCCCCGCACATCCCGGACCCGTCCAGAATGCTGGGCGGGTTTTTTATCCAGATTTTACGGGTAGTAGCGCAGCTGGTAGCGCACTACGTTCGGGACGTAGGGGTCGCTGGTTCGAATCCAGTCTACCCGATAGTTTTTTTATGGGACGGATTGCGTGAAGCAGTCCGTTTCTTGTTTTGGGAAACAAGTGGATTCGTCGAAGAAAAACGGAGTTTTTCGACGGAATCCAGTCTGCCCGATAGATTTATGTTGGAGGGTGGCTTGATGGCAATGTTCAAGCCACCCATTGTTTTTTCTGATGCTTTTGCCCTTGAAAACAATTCCACGTTCGGCCCGTGCTGCTTGTGCCGTACTCGCCGCTTTTTTGTTTTTTTTCCTTTTCCTGTTTTTTTCTCCCTTCCCTGAGTTGCGAAGATTCAAGAATCGCGCTTATTCGGTGGATTTTTTTGACCGCAACGGGACTCTCCTTTTTGTGTCCCCCCTTGACGACGGACTCAGGCGCGAGTTCGTGCCGCTGAAAGAAATTCCTGATTCGTTGCGGGACGCGTTCGTGTCGGCAGAGGACAAGAAATTCTACCGCCATGCAGGCATCGATTTTTTGTCCGTGGCTCGGGCGTTTTCGCAGAACGCAAGCGAGAACCGCACCGTGAGCGGTGCCTCCACAATCACGATGCAGCTCGCCCGCATAATTTCCCCCAGTACCGAGCGGAACTTCCCCGCGAAAATCAAGGATTCGTTCAATGCGCTCCGCCTTGAGGCGCGCTTTTCCAAAAGAAAGATTTTGGAGATGTACTTGAACAATCTGCCCTTCGGAAACAACGTGGAGGGTGTGCGTTCCGCAGCCCGCTTCTATTTTGGCAAGGATGTGAACAATCTTTCTATAGAAGAGACGCTGCTCCTGTCCGTTGTGCCGCGCCGTCCCTCAAAGTACAATCCCGTGGCGAACCCCGACATCTGCGCAAAAGCCGCCAGGGAACACTACAATGGCGACCCTGCTGCGCTTTTTTCTGCGGCGAGGGAGGCCCGGAGGCACGAATGGCCGTTTTTCATGCCGCACTACATACGTTTTGTCTCCCGCCACGTTCCTCCGCACCGGACAAGCATCGTCCTTTCCGCCGACATGAACGTGCAGCGCTTTGTGGAGGGGCGTATCGGCGAGCTTTTGAAGCGCAACATGAACGCGCGGATAGAGAACGCCGCCGCCGTGGTGATTGAGAACAAGACAGGGAACATAATTGCGTGGGTTGGAAGCCAGGGGTTTTCCGACCGTAACGGCGGCGGCCAGATTGACGGCGTTCTCGTCCAGAATCAGGCGGGGAGCAGCATGAAGCCGTTCTTGTACGCGCTCGCCCTTGAAAGGGGTTTTTGCGCCAATTCGGTGCTTCCCGACATACCCACGGAATTTTTGGTGGAAACCGAGGGGAATGACTTTGACTCTTACCGCCCGGAGAATTTCAACAATCGGTTCAACGGCCCTGTTCTTTTCAGGACGGCCCTTGCGTCGAGCCTGAACATTCCTGCGGTCTACCTTGTTTCAAAAATCGGGGTGGAGCAGTATCTTTCCGTCCTGCTCCAGCTTGGGTTCGACTCCCTGCGGGGCACAGGACGGAAAGCAGACGTTGGTCTTGCGCTGGGGGTGGGGGAAGTGTCGCTTCTGGAGCTGACCCATGCGTTCACGGTTTTTGCCAACGACGGCATTCTCGTCCCCCTTGAGCGCGGGGAAGGAAAAGCCCGCCGCGTCTTTTCGGCCGAGACTGCCCGGCTGATATGCGACATCCTTTCCGACAAGAAGGCCCGCGTGACTGGCTTTGGCTACAGCCAGACCTACGAGACGGATTATCCATCAATCTTCAAGACTGGAACCGCGAACCAATATCAGGACATAGTGGCGCTCGGCTCAACGGCAGACTTCACTGTGGGCGTGTGGATGGGGAATTTCAGCGGGAACACTGTGGTGGGAAAGACCGGAAGCTCGTTTCCCGCCCTCATCGCAAAGGAGACGTTGGATTTGCTCACAGGCAAAAAATCGGCCCCGTTTGCGGTCCCGTCGTTGAAAAAGGCGAAAATCTGCGCATTGTCCGGAATGGCGTGTGGAGCCGACTGCCCGTCTTTTTTGAGCGAATATGTGGACAAGTCGTTCGTGGAAAGGAAGGAAGTGTGCTCGTGGCACAAGCGGGCCGCCGACGGCTCTTTGGTGACTGAGTTTCCTGCGGTGTACCAGGAATGGCTGTCCAGGGATTTTTACGGCTCGTCCATAAACTACAAGTCCTCCGGGCTGAAAATCGTGAACCCGAAGGACAACACCGTGTTCTATCGCGCTTCGCTGAACAGCTCGTTCCAGAAAATACCGGTGGAAGTCATTGGCGGAAAGGCTGACATGGACGAACTGACGGTTTTTTACGATTCCAAGAAGTTCAGAATCTCCCGTCCATTCTCCTTCACCATCCCCGTGGAGGTTGGCTCTCACGTTCTTCGCGTGGTTTTCGGCGGCGAGTCGGATGAAGTGGCGTTCACCGTGGAATGAAGCCCTTTCCGCCGTTCTGGCAAAAAATCGTGTCGAAAGAATTTTGGCTTTGGGATGGCGGAGGCTTGAACGCTGTGCAATGCGGGGAAAGTATGCTATCATAGATTTCAGGGGTAACGATATGCCGTATGAAGTTTTGGAGCGAAAATTCCGCTCCCTGCCGGAACAAAGCTTTGCAGAAGTCTCTCAGTTCTTTGACTATATCCTCTATAAATTCGGGACTTTGTCGGCCGAAAAAGAAAACGGCGATAGTATTGACCAGTCCCTTGTTGAAAGAATAAATGCCGCCTGTGAAAAACACCCGATGGAAAACTTTTCGCAGGATGCAACGGTCGCGGCAATGTGGGAGGCTGTGAAGAATGATTCGTGGTGAGGTTTGGTGGGTGGATTTTGGAATCCCATATGGAAGCGAACCTGGGCGGCGAGTCGGATGAAGTGGCGTTCACCGTGGAATAAAGCCCTTTCCGCCGTTCTGGCAAAAAATCGTGTCGAAAGAATTTGTTTTTTCCGATAGAATTGAACTCTTATGGAAAACCCCTACAAAATTCTCGGTGTCCCAACAAATGCGACTGCCGCAGAAATAAAACGGGCGTACCGTGCGAAGGCAAAGCTCCTGCACCCGGATGCGTCCAAGTCAGAGACGACGGAAAAATTCAGGCTTCTCGTGGCGGCGTATGAGACGTTGAGCGATGCCCGCCAGCGTTCCTTGTTCGACGAATCGTACTTCATGCAGCGGGGCTACAGGCGGTACCGCGAGCACGTTGATTCCTTCGACTACAGGACGTGGCTTTTGGCGCGAAAGGACGAGCAGAGCCGTGCCAAGCTCATTTTCTTTGACTTGATGCACAGCCGCGAGGACGATGCCGTGGCCGAGTTCAAGCGCATGAACATTGAGCATATCGGCTTCCGCCTTGCAAAATGGTTTTCCCGGGAAGATTTCATGGACTACGGCTTCATCCTTGCCGAAGAGCTTGTGCTGCGGCAGGAGTACTACGACGCGTTCCTGCTCTTGGAGCAGATAATCCGCATGGAGTACTCGTTCGGGTATTTCAGGCATTTTTTCCCTGAAGTCCTGGACTTGGCGCGTCTTGTCCTTAAGACCCGCATTGAAGGAAAAATTTCGGACGAGCTTTCCCTTGACGCATGGGAGCGCGCCCTTGACCTGCGCTTTGGGAAGAAGGACGATGCGTTTTTCCTCAGAAAAATGGCGTTGGCGTACAGGCGGCTCGGTGACGCAAAGACTGCCCGTGCCTGCGAGGAGGCCGCGTTCAAGATGGAAGGCTGAGCGTCGGGCGGATGGCGTTTTTGTGCCTTTCATGGACCTGTGTTTTCTTTGCGGCCTCAATCGATGTACTGAAATTCCTCAAAGAATATGTCGTTGATTTTTCCGTGCACCAGGGTCATGTCGATTTTTTGCTTTATCTCGCTCTTGGTTTTCAGCTCGCCTTTCTCAAGAATCTGCGCCTTTGTGAACGCCTTGAAATAATCCGTGAAAATCGGCTTTATGCGGTAGAGGTTCGTCTTGATGTCCTCGTACAGCTCAAGGTCAGTGGTGTCGTAGGACAACGCCGCGGTGAACACGATGACGGAGCGTTCGCCGTTTTCGTCCTTTTTTGTCGATGTGCGCAGTTGCCCCAGGTTGATGTAGTCGGGACGCTCGTTGTTGCGCTGCTCCGGCGATACCGGGCGCATGGCGGGGCGCATCCCGTTTTTCACGACGTACACGGCGCTCACCGCCACAATCGAAATGAAAATCAGCGATGCAATGAGCGTCAGGATTCTGTTGAAATTCATGCCATTCATTCTACCACATTTTCAAAAAATCTGAAGGGAAAAGAACCGGTACCTTTGATTTGCTGGACGAAGGCGGCGAATTGGTTTTGCAAAGAAAATGCTTTTCGCAAAAACTATTTTAGTGTTGCAATTACGCCTTCAAGAATTTTATCAATATCTGAAGAGGTGAGTTTTGAGACTTTTTCAACAAGTCGACTTTTATCAATGTGAACAATCAAATGTGGCTGTGTAACGCAGTCTTTCGGCAACTTTGTAA